>JBFMCL010000001.1 GCA_040754395.1 Nitrospirota bacterium
GTTAGGATGTCTCATTATATATTACGTAATTACGTAATATATAGAATATAAAAAATAAGCAGGAAAGTCAATCCCTGCTTATTACCCACCAAGTCCTATTACGTATTTAAGGCGGAGTTACGGGTTAATGTGAAACGGGACACAGGAGTTTAAGGGGAAACGTCTTTGTATGGGTCACAAACCCAATACTGGATTGGCTTTAGCGATTCTTATGGCATAAGACCCCACCGGAGTCTACTAAGAAGCCAAAGGCTGATAGGACTTCAGCTTGGGTCTTCGTTGGTATCTCTATTTGACGGTTTGCTTTTCTTCCGCCGTCTTTCATAACCAACACTGAATGCAGGTGTCGCATGTCCTTCATAACGTCTTCCGCAGTGCGACGGATGCCGGCTGCATTGAGTCGCAGCTCGATCTGGCGCAGATATGTCATAGCAACAACACAACTAAAGAGATGACACCGTATTTTGCTGTCTGTCCAATGTCTGATGGGTTGCATGGCAACCAGATCATCCTCCTTGCTTAGCCGGAATCGGTTTTCTACTTGCCATCGGTCGAGACTGGCTTCTACGATCTCCGTCGTAGTCCAATCCGTATTGTCAGTGATTATGATATTCTTTCCAAACATCAAGCGCTTTCGCTCCACAGCGATCACATCTTTGCGGAAGCTCATGGCCAGACCGTCCGCCGTCTGTGAGAACTCCAGGGCATAGAGATTACTATGCACGTGGAAACGTTCACAGAGGCGCAAGTATCGCTCTATGATTGCTGCCTGTTTGCGCCAGTGAGGCTCTTTATTACGCACCTTTGATCTCATTGCAAGCAGTTCCTGTCGTATTGCTTCCAGCTTGCTGTCAAGCGTATAGGATTGCTTTCTTTCTGTTACAGGGTTGTACGTTATTACAACCGCCCGTTGCTTGCCCCAATATTCACCCTTAGTGCGATAAACCAGCATCCGATCGTCTTCTTTTCCCTTCTCTGCCAGTCGCCGGTTCTTTTCAGTATCGGCCGGCTCAAAAGCATCCAGAGGCGTTGTCGCCAAATCTTCGGCAAAGTAGGTTGAATAGGACGTCACAAAGTGAATCCGGGAATGTTCGTCTATCCAAGCGAAATTGTTCTCAGAGTTCATTCCCTTATCTACAATTACGGTAAGCTTCTGTTTGGTCTTATCAAGCCCACAGACAACACCGAACATCTCGTCCATTACTGTCTCGAACTGCATACTGTCGTGGATATTGCCTGGATAGGCGCAATAATATAAAGGCAGGCGGCTGTCCCGCGACACCAAGAGGCCCAGTCCGATCTGCCGCAGATTATGTCGCCCCTCCTTGTTCTTCCCCCTCTTAGCGAGATCAGAGGGCATATCGCTTGCCATAAAGGTGTAGTAGTTTGTGGTATCAAACAGAAGACAATCTGCATTAGGAGATTCAAGCTCCCAAATCCGCTCAAAGAACCGCCGGGCGATTTTCTTAAGTGCCGGTTCCGATACTCTGTCCCATTTATCCCAATAACGCTGGCTTGTAAGCTCTCTAATATCCACAGGACGAATCTGCTGTATTGCCGTTCGTTCATACCATTGGACGAGCTTATTCTTGCTCGTAGTCTCACACATCCGGTTCCATGCGCAATACAGAAAGTACTCTCCGACTGAAGGACCTTTTTCGTTAGCTCCTACGGGGATCACTGAATCGACAATGCCCACCAAATCGATGTCTCGACTAATCTGATCAGCAAGCCACAGTGAGCCGAACTCTTCTACCCTGAGCTTTATTGCCGATTCTCCGGTGCCCGATACGAGGCCCGCGACTTTCTCCGGCGATCCTATATAGACCTGAGAAACCACAGTGGGCTTCCCGCCGACCCTAGCAATCTCGCGGACATAGAGGTAGGGTCTTCCTTTTTTTGTTTTAATATGGAAATGCGCCATGTTGAATTATATATAGTAGGGTCTTACTTGTCAAGCTAAAAATACTACTTAGTCGCACAGTTATTAAGGTTCTTTGATAAAAAAGAGGGGTCTTACAGGAGTTCGCTTAAAAAACCCCTATTTTTCAGCAGGTTCAAAATGCCACGGCAGGTTATCTCTTAAACTCCTGTCTAAAAAAAGACAGTTTTTTAAAAAGCTAAGCCAAAAAATCCCTCAGCGGGGGGACAACTATAACAAAAGCATATTGTCATTTTCGAACCACAAGAAGCGGCATAAGGGCAAACACTCCGAGCAGAATGCAGTAAACTGTTCCCGACACAGGATCTCGGCTTGCAAGATAGTCTCTGATCGACAAACCCTGAAGCCACAACACGAGCGTAAATTCTGCTACCAGCAGAAGGCCAAGCGCAACGCAACCAATACCAAGCCGGATAGGTATTCTGTAAGGCACTGTCAGACGACGCATTATCCACCGCGCTGCAACAATGATGACCACGAACATGACAGGCGCCTCTATAAGTTCAGCTATTCTTGTGCCCAATCGTGGAACGACCCATAGTATACGAATGGGGCCAAGAACAAATCCCGCTCCAAATACGAGTGCGAAGTAAAGCACGCCAGCTTTTATAATCCGCATAATGTATCGTTCTCCAGTGGGCCGGATTTCGTTTTTTTATTGAGGGATTTCCCGCGCTACTCGGCACAATTATATCAGGTTTAAGTAAGAAGTGTTTCGCAAAGTTATCTGTCAAAAGGGTTTGATGTGTGAAAGAATACAGAACGGAGAAAAATGTCCTGCCGGACATGACAGGCGGAACATTGCAACCGCTCCGCCTGTTTTTCCGGCAGACTAATGTAAGCTAATGAACTGTCTGACCTGTTCCGGCAGAGCGTACTGGCCAGACATATAAGATAGTGCTTTTCTTTGTGGAGGATGTCGTTGCTCTTTTCATATCAACTATCCATCCCTGGGTATTCGACAACAAGGCCGAGGTAGACGTCCAGTAAGAAGAAGCCTTGATGTTCCTGAAGCTGCTTGCATTCAGCCAGGCAGAAGAATCGAGGACTCCGAAGTTGATAAGGCTGTCAAGTTCCCTGACATTCGGCATTCTCCAGTCGGTATAGTTTCCGTGATAATCAGCGCAGGGGTACCTTCCCGGGTTTGCGTTCAGGTCCGCTATGGTATTCAGGGCACCATTCCAGTTCTTCCTGTTTAAACATGATCCGTCCTTTAACCACATGAGCCCGGTCAGGGTATCCGTGACTGTACCGCCCCCGTTATCAAGGAATCTCGGCTCAGGCCATACAGCTCCTGCCTGTACAGAACCGTCGTCACCAGGGAAATAGCTTACAGTCTGACCTGTTACGGGAACATCATAGCGATTCCCCTGAGATATACTGCGCACAGCCATGATGTGGTTGGTTTTTGACTTCAGACCCGGAGACTCCATTCCATTATACAGGTTAATCAGCCATGCCTGGGTTGTTCCTGAAGCAGTTGTCGATGACCAGTAGTTAGCGCCTTTCACGTTGGTGAATCCGTTTACATTCATCCATGAAGAGGAATTAAGAACCCCATAGTTGACAAGGCTGTCAAGTTCCCTGACATTCGGCATTCTCCAGTCGGTATAGTTTCCGTTGTAACCTTTACACAAGTATTTCCCCGGGTTTGCGTTCAGATCCGCTATGGTATTCAGGGCACCGTTCCAATTCTTTTTGTTTAAACATGATCCGTCCTTTAACCACATGAGCCCGGTCAGGGTATCCGTGACTGTACCATCCCCGTTATCAAAAATTCTCGGCTCAGGCCATACAGCTCCTGCCTGTACAGAACCGTCGTCACCAGGGAAATAGCTTACTGACTGGCCTGTCCTCGGCAGATTGACACTATCTGTTAGATCCAGCCTTCCCGACCCTTCCAATGGAATTACAGTTTTCGGGGTATCAGGATCGTTTGAGGGGACAACAAGCCATGCACTCTTAATGCCTCCTGTCGCAGGTGAGAAATAGACGCTCACAGAGCATCTGTCCCCGGGTGCCACCGACCGTCCAGAGCAGTTATCATCCAGCAGAAGGAACTCAGCGGAACCGGTTATCACACTGGAACCGATAACAAGATTCTCTGTCCCCATATTCGTTACGATAAACACCTGAAAAACAGAATCTTTTCCGACCAGCACATTCCCGTAGCTATAAGAGGAAGGAGTGACCGAGATATCAGGATAAGTGACAGTTGCGAAACTTGCAGTAATGGTATGGTGACCTGTCACATTCGTAAATGTATACGTTGTAACCGCACCCTTTGAACTGCCGTCCACTTTCACATCTGCAATGGCATACCCGGTGTTCGGGGTGATGGTATATGTCTGGGATGCGCCGTGGTTCACCGTTACTGTCCCGGAAGGGCTGATGCTCCCGCCTGCCCCTGCCGTCGCCGTAAGGGTAAATGTCTTTATGGCAAATGTCGCAGTTACACTCTTTGCAGCATCCATAGTCAATGCACATGCCCCCGTCCCTGCACATGCCCCGGACCAGCCGCTGAAGAGAGAATTCCCATCCGGCGATGCCGATAAAGTGACTGACGTCCCTGCAGTGTAGGCCTCTGTACAGTCAGTGCCGCAGGAGACGCCCGCAGGAGCAGAGATAACTGTCCCTGTGCCTGTCCCGCCCTTGCCTACTGTAAGAATATACTGCGGGAGGGGGGGAGGGGACATTGCTCTGCTGATTTCGTTGGAGTATTGGCTCTCTTTTTGTGCGGTATTGTATGCAGTAGCAGCAAAGTAGTAGGTAACCCCATCGGATAGATTTGGAACTGTATAGGTCGTAACATTTCCGACATCGATGCTTTGGGTATAGTTACGCGAGACCGTTCCATAATACACCTTATACCCTGCAAGACCGGTAAGGGGTGTGCCGTCCTCGTTTGCTATGGGGGGATTCCATATAAGTGTTGTTTGGGCAGCATTTCCCTCCCCGGCATGAAGGAATATGCTGAAAACTGAAACAATAAGTGTGAATGCTAGGAAAAAGTGTTTCCATCGGTATGCTCCGGTTATTGCATACGATCTTTTCATTGTAGTACCTCCCTCGGTTTTGTTCTCCAGCCGTGCGAGATGCAGCGTAAGGAAGTACTGAATCCGTCCGGCAGCCCTGCGACCATATCCCCCAGGGACTTAGGCCAGTAGCTTTGCGTCCAACCCTTTCGGATTGTTTGCCTTTTTCGTTTTTTCCACAAAAAAGCCTGTTTCCTCCAAGGGAAACAGGCTTTTTTGTGCAGACAAAGCTCTGCTTCTTCGGCAACCCGGCTATCCTGATCTTGCGCCCCCCGCAGGACCCGTGGCTTTGTGCCCCCTGGTTACCCAGGGGTTACCTTTTCGGAAACCTTACTGCTCTTATGTATCTTTAAAAAATCTGCTGAGCTTATTATTCTTTGCTCTTGATTATTATTTTAATGAGATGTTTGCCGGATTTCTGTGACTGCCGTCACGCAGAAAAAATTTTTTTATGCCATGAAAATTTGCCTGCCGGGGAACGAAAAGAAGTCCCTGTGAAGCATTCAGGGGATGTGGGAGAGGAAAGACACTATGCGGGACAAAAAACTGTAGGTCGGGTAATACACCTCAGACTACTTTTTTGAATTTTCGTTTTACCACACCGCATACCGGACACACCCAGTCTTCGGGCAGTTGTTCGAAAGGTGTTCCGAAATGGATACCTCCATTAGGATCTCCCTTATGCGGGTCATATACGTAGCCACAGGCAGAAATGCACTGGTATTTTGACATTACTCTTCACCTTCCTCTTTCAGGCAATGAGGGAGCAGGACATAACTGGACGTTGTGTCAGTCCGGCTCAGAGTGCTATTTTACCATGTCTGTTCTCTGAAACACTATCCGAGTCTTGCATCGCCTGTTCATGAAAGATTAAGAGTGATGGCACATAGTATGATAACTGTCATACTCCTTGGAAGTTGTGAAGACGGCAAGACTTTTTCAGGAGATAGGAAGAGGACTACGCAGACTTTTTCTCCGCACTGCTCAGCAATTCCTTCAGGATCGTTCTCTGCTCACTGTTCATGTCGACAAACATGACGCCCATTCCGATTCCCGGCTGACAGTAACGAACACGTCCCCTGAAGGTGATATTTTCCCCCTTGAATGGTATGGTCACCTTAATGATGCTGTTTATATCAAAATGCTGGATTGCAGAAACATAAAGGCCTCCCTCACTGATATCCATGCACGAGCATACGGTCGTTCCATCTATCAGGATATCTTCCCTGTAAGGAAATCTCTCGTATTTCCTGCGTTCTTCCGTCATTGCCCCGTTTTGGAAAAATTATACTAAGATGCTTCCGGGAATGCAAATCAAGCAGGAAAACCCGGAGCATGAACGACGGATATGGAGCCGGTGGGGAGAGTCGAACTCCCGGCCAGCTTACAAAGCAGAATCCCAGGATAAAAAAATAACTATTTCAACAAGTTATAGTCAAAAAAGTGTCTACGTGAAAATCTGACATGCTATCTCTGTGTATCAGTTGAATCTTTCAATAACTGCGAGGTTCTGCTGCTGAGATACCTGGCAGGCATCGGCATCCGGGCAAGCGCTTCCGGGAGCGTCACACCCGGTCCTCTCTCAGACTATTAACGTAGTCCTGAGCATCTTCACCCTTCCAGAGCCCTTTGCCAAGACCGTAGAGGTTCTTCCAATCGAGTTCTTTCTTAACAGCAATCCCAGTCTTTCTCAACTGGTGAGCGAGTTTCTCCACCAGCTTGAGCTGGTCTTTCGGGGAAAGCCTTTCGATCTCCTTTTCGATTCTTTCAAGCGAGCCTGCTCTTGGCATATTAACTCCTTCTTTTATATATCACCATCATACCACAAATATTTTATCAGTCCTGAAGTTATCTCTTTTTGCCGGTGATAGAATCCATTGCGAACGGACTGTGAACGCAAGATTTTTTTATTAGGAAAGTTGACACTATGTACCAATTAAGGTACATTACTTCGAGTTAATTATGAAAAGAAAACGTCTCGGCAGCAATTTTGACGATTTTCTTCGGGAACAGGACATGTTCGCCGGAGCGGAAGCAGTTGCGGCAAAACGTGTGCTCTCCTTTCAGATCGAAAAGGAGATGAAAAGAAAGGGCTTAACGAAGGTTCAAATGGCGACCAAGATGCGGACGAGCCGGACAGCCGTGGATCGTCTGCTTGACCCGGAGAATGGCTCGGTCACGTTAAATACGCTGGAGAAGGCCGCACTTGTACTCGGCAAGAAATTGAGTATCAGGATAGGATAGAAAATCCCCTTGCCCGTTCTTTCTATTTTTTTTCATATTGAGGGATGAAGTCAGTATTTTTCAATGAATTCCCGCGGTGTGACGATCTCAAGGGCAAAGGGTAATTCCTCTATTTCAAGCAGATCCTTATCGCTGGTTATCAGAAGCCCTGCTTTTGCAGCAATACAGCATTCAAGCAGAATGTCATCCTCAGGATCTCTGCAGACCGATACTTTTTCTGTAGGGTAGACCATCTTTGCGTTTGTAACAAAGGCAGCTATGCCGGCAATAAGAACCTTCAACTGTTGATGGTTGATCTTCCCCTGTTCTACAAGTTTTAAAGGAGTATCGCGATATTCTTCGAGGAGGACTGGTGATACATAGATGTCTGCCTCTTTAAACACCTTTTTGACTGCCTTTTCCGGAATGCCGCCAAAAGCGAACGCCGAGACAAGGACACCGGTATCAATAACTACTCTATTTCTTTTTTCCGTAAGCCTTTCTCCTTACAGCCTTCACGGCATTTTCAACGTCTTTCACTGTCAGCTTTGTCTTTTTAAAAGCCTCACCCGCTACCCTGAAAGCAGCATCAAGCCTATCCTCAGGAGACAGGACCGAAAGAATATAATCTTCAGGATTAATCTTTTTTACCGTACTTACAGACATACAAACACCTCCGTTCACGATGTTATGATTTATTCTATATCAAATATCTATTAAAGTCAGCATCAGATATGGTAAAGGGAAAGGTGTGCCCGCTCACCCGCCCGCCACTCACAGTCACAGGGTTAATCATATTCCCCCATCGCGCGGGCATTCAGCTTGATATCCTGTCATACCCCTTTGCACTACAAGCACCATAGTGCCAAAGTCAGAAGTGCAAAAAGGTCAGAGAGAACGATGGAAACTCCACAGGAGTTTCCCAACCTCAGATAAAAGATTTTCAATGTGGTCTGAATCGGTTTTGAAATAGCCGAGGCGTTTTGAGAAATTAAAGAGATACTCAGTCTCCGCATGAGACCCGAGGGCAATGCTGATGAAATGTTGCAGCTCTTTTTTACTTTTGCGTGCGTAGCCCTCCACTACATTTGTCGGTATAGACAGAGCCGCCCTTCTCATCTGTGAAGTAAGACCAAACATCTCAAAGATGTCATGGGGGGAGGTGGACACTATGTGGACACTTTTTCACCGGTTTCAAAAAAGAAGAAAACTTCGATACCTCCAAAACCTGCTGTTATCAAAGGAAAAAGTGGAGCCGGTGGGGAGAGTCGAACTCCCGGCCAGCTGATTACGAATCAGCTGCTCTGCCTCTGAGCTACACCGGCATATGATAGGTCACTGCGGAACCGGGAAACCGGGTACGGAATTATTTGCGGAACGCAGGGTTCTTCGTCCGTCATTGATTCTAATGCATTTCACGGACACCTTGCAAGCAGCCCATACATGCAATGCACACTATGACATATTAACCTCCGTGGAAAAAAAGAAGGCCGCCTGGCTGGCGGCCTTTGCAGAAAAAAACCCAGGAGATGCGTCTTTCGTGAGAGGAGGGTTAACCGGGACCGCTTTGCAGCGGTCCCTTCACGAAAAACATCTTCAGATTCCGGGAAAGATTTTTCTCATGCTGTGCTTAGAAACTGACATTCACCTCGAAATACGGCCATGAATGGTGCTGGTATCGGGAGCTTCCCAGAACAGAGAAACTCTGTCCGCTTTCCCTGTCATGTTTGGCATACAGGAAATCCATATAGCCGACCCGGAAGCGCACATTCGGCTTGAAATAGTAGTCATAGTAAATATCCCAGATCTGGGCGTTGAACGGATAAAAGCCCACGGTGCCCTTGCCGGAAGGATCATAGAAGTAGTTTCCAGCCGGCGACAATACTGTTCCCTTTCTTCTGAACCCGCGGTAGTTGAACGGATTTATCCATGCATCGCTGCCGTCGGCAAACTCGACAGTCAGCTGCTGGGTAGGAGTGATAAGATCACCGGTATTGAAGCCTGCAAACCAAATATGTCCCGAGTAATCCTTGCCATTCACAATCTGCACATTGCCGGTGCCGCCTGGCCTAAAGCTGTGCCCGGGAACTCTGAATTCACTGTGGTAATAGGCACCATACAGCTGGAAGCCCAGGAGCTGTGTATCCACATATGCGCCGGTCAGCATATAGTTGGTATTCAGGTCAGGAACATAACTCAGTTTGGATGTGTTGGGCATATGCCAGTCGGATATGGATAGTGCATTCAGAATAATCTCGGTATCCTTGCCCACTTTGACCTGTGCCTGTGCAAGGATTGCATCGGCATCAGTCTTTGTCTTTTTATCATCTGTGTTGACCAGTTTGTATTCATCGTATTTCAGATACCCGATAATGATTGCCGTCGTATCTTTTACCTTAGACTCGTATGTCTTGAGTGTCGGGGCTTTTCCCGGTTCACTCTGTTTTCCCCAAAGCCTTGTCGATGTCCAAGGGAGGGTTACGGTATCAAAAGGCGTCTCCGGAGCGCTCCATACGAGTAATGTTCCATCAATCTCGGAATCAATAAACAGTCTCGGGAAAAGGGTGCGCGCCTGACGCTGTGGTGCTCCATCCATACCGGGGAGACGTCCGACATACCAGGTGCTGTTGATCCAGGGGAGTTTCAGTGTCATGTATGCCTGCTCAAACCGTGCATTCATATCATGTCCGATGCTGGATTCGAACGAGTTCGGCTTGTTAAACGGATCAGTGGCAGAGGTATCATATGAACCCCACCTTTTGTTCATGGTCAGACGGGCATACACATCAACCCAGTCTTGTACAGCCTCGACGTGAGCATTTAACCTGATTCGGAGAGGAAATGATGTATCATCTCTGAATTTGAGGTCACGATTCGGCTGTCCGGCTCCATAGAAATTTCTGTCTGTTGACGCATTTTCATGTACAATACGGAACCGTGATTCTCCCCCGAATGCAATACGGTCTTTCAGTGTTTTCTTCTCAACCTTTTCAACCTTCTTTTCAGTCTCGGCAGCCTTTGTCGCTGTCTCGGTCTGCTTTTTCTCCAGCTCGTCGATTCTCTGCATCAGTCTCTCGACCTCTTTCTTCAGCTGTTCCAGTTCCGGTTTTGGGCCAGCCAGGGCTGGAAATGCTGAGAGGCACAAGAGAAAGATGAAGGCTAACATTACTACCCCTGCTTTTTTCATCACACATCCTCCTTTTTTGAAATAGATTTAATAAAAACAACTAATTATGAGACATACTGTGGTATCATGCGTAAATGCTTAGAATCTCATATCATTATGATCTTTTCATTTTAAGCAACGATTGTGCCAAGTTTATAAGTTACTGAAATAAAGAAACAAATTGGTTTTTTCACTGTGATTAAATGCAATGAAATGATGCACATAAAATGATAAATATACATAAATATTATCAAAACTGGACATAGCAACATTTCAATGCAAGGCAACTTATTCTTGCGGGCCTAATATCCCGTGCGGAATCCGGTCTCGGAAATCAGGTCTGGCGGCAGACCTTTTTCTAAAACTGCAGCAACCGGAGTTGAAGCCCGCAGAGACCGCGCCACCGCGATAAAAATCCCTTCGTACGCGATGCCGATATCAGCGATATATTCCCTTGCAGGATCAACGTCCATATACGTGCTTCCGATCCGTTCATGCACAGGAATTTCTGTGCAGCCGGCTGCCTCTGTCCTGTGAAGGTCAATTCCGGTAACATCATATAACCTGATCACAATGTCTCCGGGGAATATCCGTAATGTTTCCTCCCGCACCTCCCAATAGACAAAAAGCTTATGCGGATCAACTGTCATGAGGGTAATGCTGTTTTCCCCGTACTCTGCCGGAAGGGTGCCGACGGGTATAGGCTGATACCCTGTCTCAACCTCATAAGGCACTTCCTGTTCCGCTTTGATTTCATACGGTCTCGCCATTCCCATTGGTACAGAGGGTGGCTGCACCATCTGCTCAGGCATTTTCTTTATCGTTTCTGCAACCGGCACCTTTTTCACTTTTCCCACTTTTCTGTCAGAAATCTTTTTCTCAACCCCGGGCAGAACCTTTTCTTTTACAGTTTTTTTTGCTATTTTCTTTTTCTCAGGTTTCGGCGGCACGGCGATTCCCATGTCCGGCTTCTTAATCTGTGCTGCTTTCTTTTCAATGACGGGCTTTGTCGGTACTATCTTCTCTTCTTTTTTTACCGCAGTCTTCGGGGTAGTACCCCGCTTTGGTGCACGCTCTATCCGTGCCTTTGGCTTCTCTTTTTTTCGTACCTTTGCTTTCGTCCTTGCCTCAGCATCTTTCTTCGCCTTAATCACCGCCGTACCCTTTGTCACAGCCCTGACCCGGCCCTCTTCCCTGACCTTTGTCGTTTTCTTTATTTTTACCTGCGTCTTTGCCTTTACTGTAGGAAGCGGCGTTTTTGCCTTTATTCCTGAAACCGGCTTTTGCGGTTTCTTCACCCGTGCTTTTTTCGCAGAAGCTGCTGTCTTTGCTGTGATCTTCCGCGAGATTTTTGAAACACTCTTCTTCTTTCTGCCTTTGTCCTTGTCTGTTTTCTTTACCTCTGTTTTTTTTCTGGCTGGCCCGGTCTTGCCGAACGATTTGCTTTTCCGTTTTTCCTCTGACGCATATTTTCCTTTTGCCTTTGCCTTGTCTTTGGTCTCTTTCTTTTTCGCCACTGCTTTTCGGGGAGCGCTCAGGGCCTGTCGTACCTGTTTCTCAAATTGTTTCCTTTTCTCCTTTTCACTCGCTTTTTTTGCAGATGTTTTTTTCTTCATAGCCCCTCCCTCCCTGCATTCTGCGGATATTGTACCTAAAATCTGAGGTAAAGTTAAGGTATAAAACCAAAATTTAGCATACGTCGCGTGAACGGGACATTTCAATCTTCATGGTTGGTGCGTGACGGCTTTCAGTGTATGGTCATCCGTGAACCTCTGCCCAGTTCTTTCCGAACCTGATATCTACCTTTAAGGGCACAGGGACTGCAAGAACTCCCTCCATCTTTTCTTTCACAATATTCTGTACAGTTGCGAGCTCTTCTTCAGGAAGCTCGAAGAGAAGCTCATCATGAACCTGGAGAATCATCCTTGCTCTCAGATCCCTTTCCCTGAATGCGTTCCATATATTGATCATGGCGATTTTAATGACATCTGCTGCGGTTCCCTGGACCGGGGAATTGACCGCAAGCCTTTCTCCCTGCTGCCTTACTGTAGTATTCTTGCTGCTGGCCTCAGGGATAGCCCTTTTCCTTCCGAATAGCGTTGCTACATACCCGTCGCTTCGTGCCCCGGCGATACATTTCTCGATATAGCCCTTGACCCCCGGATGCCTGTTGAAATACTGCGCTATATATGTTTTCGCTTCCTCCCTGGAAATATTCAATGTTTCCGACAATCCGTAGGGTGATATCCCGTAGATAACCCCGAAATTCACCGTCTTGGCAACCCTCCTGGCATCGGGGGATACCCTGTCCAGAGGGATTCCGAAGATTTCAGACGCAGTCCTTGCATGGACATCGAGGTTCTCTCTGAATGCATTAACAAGTCCTTCATCACCGCTCAAATGCGCGAGTATGCGCAGTTCGATCTGGGAATAATCTGCCGAGAGCAGGAGATTGTGTGCTTCAGCGATAAAGGTCTCCCGTATCCTCCTGCCCCATTCCCCTTTCACAGGGATGTTCTGCAGGTTTGGATCGCTGCTGCTGAGTCTGCCGGTAGCGGTAGACGCCTGATTGAACGAGGTATGTATGCGGTTTGTTTTCGGGTTGATAAGCCCGGGCAGGACATCGATGTAGGTTGTTTTCAGTTTGTTCATACTCCGGTAATTCAGTACCTCACGGGGAAATTCATGCGCCAGCGAAAGTTCTTCAAGCACATTCATGCCTGTGGAAAACCCGGTCTTTGTCTTTTTCCCCGGTTGAAATCCGAGGGTATGAAAGAGGATCTGGCTGAGCTGCTTCGGGGAATTGATGTTGAATTCCTCACCTGCCAGGAAATAAATCCTCCTTTTCAGGCCGTCGAGTTCCTTTTCCAGTTCCGCTGATATTTCTGCAAGTCGATCGGGATCAATCTTCACCCCCGACATCTCCATATCGGCAAGCACCCGTATCAGCGGCATTTCGATGTTGGAATAGAGTGCTTCAAGGCCGTTCTCGCACAGCTTCCTGAATAATATCTCTTTCAATTCATAACTGAGGTTCGCATCATCACACGCATAGGCTGAAGCTTCCTCCAGCGGGACTTCGGAAAACGAACCCCTGTCTTTGAGCACTTCAGGAAAAGACTTCTTCCGGTACGAAAGGTGTTCAAGCGCCACTTCCTCAAGGCTGTGATTCGGCTTGTTGGGATTTAACAGATAGGACGCGAGCATGGTATCAAACAAAGGTCCGTTGACAGGTATTTTTTCGTTGCGCAGGACGATCATATCGTACTTGATGTTATGCCCTATCTTTGCCGTTTCTTCATCCATGAAGACAGGGGAAAGAATTCCCTGCACGTCCCCCTTTGCGATCTGTGCAGGCGCCCCCGGATATGCATGAAGGACAGGCACGTAAAATGCCTTGTGTGTGTTCATGCACAGGGATATGCCCACAAGTTCCGCACTCACCGGATTCTTTCCCGTTGTCTCGGTATCAAAAGCACATTCACCCCGTATCAGCGACGCGACATCCCTGAGCCGTGCCTCTGACAATACAGTCTCACGGTCCGTTTCCCTGACCGCATCCGACGGTATCATCTTCATTATTAAGCTACCAAACTCGAATTCCCGGAAAAGGGAAAGCAGCGCCTGCCAGTCCGGGTCCCTCAGGGAGAATTCCTGAACGGATGCGTCAACGGGAACCGACGTGTTGAGGGTTGCGAGTGTTCTGCTCAGCCTTGCCATATCTGCGTACTCATGTACCAGTCTTTTCAGTCTGTCTTTTTTTATTTTCTCCGCATTGTACAGGATATCATCGAGGCTTCCGAATTCCGCCAGGAGTTCTCGCGCAGTCTTCTCCCCTACCCCCTTAATACCGGGGATATTGTCAACAGCATCACCGGTAAGCGCCAGGAAATCGGTAATTCTCTCCGGGCCCACGCCGTATCGTTCCCTGACAAATGCTTCATCAAGAACCCTGTCTTTCATCGGATCATAGATCCTCACACGGTTATCAACGAGCTGAAGCATGTCCTTGTCCCCGGTGACAATGAAAACATTTGCTCCTTCGGATTCTGCCCTTCGGGCGATGGTGCCAAGGATATCATCAGCCTCATATCCCGGCATTTCAAAGATCCTTATGTTGAAGGCCGAGATTATCCTTCTTATATGCGGGATCTGCTGAATGAGGTCTGCAGGGGTTTCAGGACGGTGTGCCTTGTAGTCTTCGAACAGCCGGTGCCTCTCTGTGGGAACCGGAGAATCGAACGATATCGCTATTCCGTCGGGCTTCTTTTCTCTGATGATCTTCATGAGCATGTTTGTAAAGCCAAAGATCGCATTTGTCGGCAGGCCCCCGGATGTCGAGAGTCTCCTGATGGCATAGTACGCGCGGTAGAAGTAGGAATTTCCGTCGATAAGATAAAGGTTCACGGTCAATTATACCCCAAAACATCCGATACTGCAGAATACCCCGGATTGCTCGCGATTAAATTGACAAAGCTTTCATGCCTATTTTACAGTAAATAAATCATTGAGGAGGTTGACTTTGCTCAAGACAGTAGAAGATATATCCACAACGAAAAAGCGGCTCAAGATAGAAATCCCCTCTGACGCCATTGAACATGAGATTAAGGATTCTCTTGAAAAGGTGAGGCAGCGCGCAAAAATACCCGGTTTCAGACAGGGCAAAGCGCCGGTCAGTCTGATCGAAAAACGGTTCGGGAAAGAGATCGAGGCAGAGGTGCTCGAAAAAGTGATCCCTGAAACTTATAACGCTGCGCTCAGGGAAGCCTCTCTCAGCCCGGTGGGAATGCCGGAACTCGAGGAAAAATTCGAATTCAAAAGGAATACTCCGCTCAGTCTGTCTTTTATCATTGAGGTATTGCCGGATATCGGAAACCTTGATTACGAGAACATCACAATAAAGGACATCCCTTTTTCTGTCGAGGATAAGGACATCGATGACATGATCGAGCGGCTCCGGCACCAGAAGGCGGTATTTGAGACTGTTGACAGGGAAGCAGAAATGGACGACCTCGTCACGTTCGAATTTTCGGACTGTGAAATAGTCGGGGAGGAGACCCCCCCGTCGGTGAAGGAGACGATTTCGAAGATGGGCAACGAGATTTTTCCCAAAGATACAATGCACAGGGTATTGGGGAAAAAGAAGGGTGATTTCATCGAATTCACCACAGTGTTCAATGAGATCATGTCCAGAGAACTCGACGGCAAGACCGTCAATATTAAGGTGAAGATCAGCGAGGTCAAAAAGAAGAATCTGCCACCGCTTGATGACGAATTCGCAAAGGACATCGGATTCGACAGTCTTGAGGCATTGCGGGAAAAACTGCAGGAAAAAATTCACGATGCGAAGAAGTCGCAGATTCAGAAATTCCAGAAAGCCGAAATCATCAACAGGATAATGGAAACCACCGAGTTCGAGATTCCGGAAACCCTTCTGAAAAGAGAAATGGAAGCGATAATTGCCGAAAAAAGTTTATCAGAGTCAAAAGATGATACGGTATATGCTGATACAATGACCGAGATCCTGGACAAGGCTGAAGCTGAAGAAAACCCGGAAGAGAAAAAAGACGCAAAGGAAGACCCCGAGGCAAAGCTGACACGCAAGGCAACAAAAAACGTTCAGGCGTCCCTGATTATCGATGCGATCGGGAAAAAGGAAGGCATCCTTGTATCGGAACAGGAAGTGGACGACCGGATCGCAACCATCGCAAAGAGACTTTCTGCTGCCCCTGAAGTGGTCAGGAACTTCTATATGTATAAGGAAGGTTCCCTGGAAAGCCTCAAGCATTCAATCTTTGAAGAAAAGGTTCTGGAGATGCTTCTGTCCAGGGCGATAATTGAAAAAGGAGAGTAAATGAGCATCATTCCCATAGTAATTGAGCAGACGGGGCGTTCCGAGAGGGCTTATGATATTTATTCAAGGCTTCTCAAGGACAGGATCATATTTGTAGGAACTGCGATAGACGACAACATTGCCAATATTGTAATCGCGCAACTCCTGTTTCTGCAGACGGAAGACCCTGAGAAGGATATCCACCTGTACATCAACTCCCCCGGGGGAATCGTCTCCTCCGGCCTTGCGATATATGATACGATGCAGTATGTAAAGCCCGACATCGCCACATACTGTATCGGACAGGCAGCAAGCATGGGGGCGCTCCTCCTTTCATCCGGAACAAAAGGGAAGAGGTTTGCCCTGCCTCATTCAAGGATCATGCTGCATCAGCCAATGGGAGGGTTCCATGGTCAGGCTACCGACATCGAAATCCATGCCCGGGAAATCCTGAAAATGAAGGAAACCCTGAACAGGATAATCTCAACCCATACGGGGCAATCACTCGAAAAAATACAGAATGATACTGACAGGGATTTCTTTATGTCAGGGAAAGAAGCAAAGGAATACGGGATAGTCGATGAGGTAATCGGCAGCATGAAGGACAGGAGGGCAAATGGCTAAGAAGGATGAAACTGCCCTGAAATGTTCATTCTGCGGAAAAGGGCATGACGAAGTAAAGAAACTCATTGCAGGGCCTACGGTATACATCTGCAACGAGTGCGTTGAACTCTGCAATGAGATCATCGCTGATACGCTCCATGACGAGATAAAAATACCGTCCCTTCCGAAACTTCCCACGCCGAAAGAGATTCACCACTTCCTGAACGACTATGTTGTGGGACAGGAAATGGCAAAAAAGATTCTTTCAGTTGCGGTTCATAACCATTACAAAAGGATATACAGTCCTCAGGAGTCAGACGTCGAATTGCAGAAAAGCAATATACTTCTGATCGGTCCTACCGGGACCGGGAAGACACTTTTTGCCCAGACACTGGCGAAGATACTCGATGTGCCGTTTGCCATCACGGATGCCACCACACTCACTGAAGCGGGGTATGTCGGGGAAGATGTGGAGAATATCATCCTGAAATTGCTGCAGGCATCAGATTATGATACGGAAAGAGCACAGAGAGGGATAGTCTACATTGATGAAATCGACAAGATCAGCAGGAAGGCGGACAACCCGTCCATTACGAGGGACGTCTCCGGCGAAGGGGTTCAGCAGGCGCTTCTGAAACTGATCGAAGGAACGACCGCAAATATCCCTCCCCAGGGCGGACGCAAACATCCGCAGCAGGAATACATCCAGGTGGACACAACAAATATCCTTTTCATATGCGGAGGTGCGTTTATCGGACTGGACGGCATGATCGAGCAGCGGATCGGGCAGAAAAAGGTAGGATTCACCTCAGGACTCATCCCCAGAACCGAGAAAAAGATCGGAATAGTTCTCAGCATGGTAGAACCCGAAGATCTGATAAAATACGGCCTGATACCGGAGTTCGTCGGAAGAATGCCCGTTGTTGCAGCCCTCGATGAACTTGACGAACCGGCGCTGATAAAAATTCTTACAGAACCGAAGAACGCCCTTATGAGGCAATATCAGAAACTCCTGTCATTCGATGATGTCAGGCTCAAATTCACAGACGGCGCGCTCGCGGCAATTGCAAAGAAGGCAATCCAGAGAAAAACAGGTGCGCGCGGCCTGAGGTCGATCCTCGAAGAGATAATGCTTGACGTGATGTATGAGATCCCCTCACAAAAAGGGATCAAGGATTGTCTGATAACCGAGGAAACCATCACAAAGAACGAAAAGCCTATTCTGATATACGAAAAGCAGGCTGAATCAGCGTAAGGTTCTTCAGGTACAGATATGGTTTCCGGCCGGCAGGAATGTGCTGAGGGATTTGACGGTCACGATATTTTCGTCCTGCCAGAGGCAATTGCCTTCTGCATGGCAACTTTCACTGCAGCCTTCAGAGAAGCGTCATGGATATCAGAGACTGAACTGTCAACAAACTCCTGCTCACTTTCGTGAAGATGCTTTCTTACCCTTACCGACCTCCCCTGACGGGCCGTTGACCTTTCATTGCCGGGATTCCTTCCAAGCCTGAAACGAACCTCCCTGACTCCGTAAGAATTCAGTTTTCTGACTATTTCATGTTTGAAAAAATTCAGTTCCTGCAGCCAGACCGGAGAATCAACGTACAGGAGGAGTTCGCCTTCTGACAAATGCGCCGGTGTAATATGATGCACAAGGGGCTTTTGAAAAAGTACGTGCCACTCCTTTTTCATCCTGGCCAGCGCAACACCTTCCTGCAGACCCAAATCCCTTATGAGATGCGCTAATAAGGAATCTGCCCTTTTCACTACACCGCTTTTTTGACCAAACCGGAGCGGAGGCATCTTGTACAGACATACACTTTCCTGATGCCCTTTTGGGTTACTGCGCGGATCCTCTGGAGATTCGGCAGTATCAGCTTCTTTGTTTTATTGTTTGCATGGCTGACATTATTGCCGATTGTTCTCTGCTTCCCACATACACTGCAACTTGCCATAGTATTTATCCTCCGTCAATCATTGCATTAATAAGGTTTAGTATGATAACATTTAAATGCCGCTGTGACAAGAGTTGCGGGTTACGCGGGGGTAGATGCGCCTGCCTGTTGTCCTGAATGAACACGATTACCAAGCGCAGCAGGCGGAACACGTCTGGTTCTTACGTATACGACAAATCGCACAAAAGATCATATAGTTAAAGGCAGAATATATGCAAAAGATAAGAATTTACGAATTGGCAAAAACAATGGGAGTCCCCAATAAGGTGATTCTCGCTGAACTTTCCAGGATCGGGATAAAAGGGAAAACGCATTCCTCCAGTATCGAGCAGGAGATCGCTCAAAAGATAGAGGCAATTCTCCGGCAGAAGCACGCAGCGCCTGCAGCAAAACCTGCGCAACCGAAGCAACAGCCAAAGGCAGAACCTGTCAGGCAACAGGTCAGGAAAACTGCGGAACAGCCTCCGGCTGCCGAGAAACCTCCCGAAAAGCCGAAAGTCAAGGAACCTGCAGCACCGGCAGAAGAAGAAACAGTCCCCAAACCCGGGGAAACGCCAACTGCAGCTGCACCTGCGGCAGCAGAGGAAGAAGAAGAGGTAAAGATCCCCGAAAGGTACAGGAAGGAAATTGAGGTAGAAAAAATAGAGAAATTCAAGACAAAGCCCGGGATGCAGAGGGCGTTTCAGACGATCAGAAAAATAGAGCCGAAACGATGGCAGGAGCAGCGTACTGTAAAGAGGGGCGGAAGAACAAGAACATATCATGCAGAGGACCGAAAACCCCAGATTCAGCCCGCAGCACCGAGAAAAAAGACATTAAAGCTCCAGGAAGGCACCACCGTAAAGGAATTTTCCGAACTGATAAGCGTGAAGCTTTCCGATGTTATCAAGAAATTCATGGAGATGGGCTATATGCCTACCATAAACCAGCCTGTTGACACTGATGCAGCATTATTAATCGCGGAAAACTTCGGGGTTAAACTTGAACTCGCGGCGATCGAAGAGGATACGGTTGATCAGGAAACCCCTGAAGACCTTACCAACCTGATACCGCGACCACCGGTAATCACTATCATGGGTCATGTTGATCACGGGAAAACTTCTCTCCTTGACGCAATCCGGGAGACGAAGGTAACCGAATCTGAAGCCGGCGGCATCACCCAGCATATCGGCGCGTACAAAGTCAACCTTGCCAGCAAGGATATTGTATTTCTTGACACGCCCGGCCATGAAGCATTCACCTCAATGAGGGCACGGGGGGCAAAAGTCACCGACATCGTCGTGCTGGTCGTTGCTGCTGACGACGGAGTCATGCCGCAGACTGTCGAGGCGATCAACCATGCAAAGGCAGCCAGCGTCCCGATCATCGTTGCAGTCAACAAGATCGACAAGCCCGAAGCAAATCCTTCAAAAGTCAAGAACGAACTTTCTGAACGCGGCGTCATCTCGGAAGAATGGGGCGGCCAGAATATATTCGTTGAAGTCTCCGCAAAAAAACGGTTGGGGATAGAACACCTTCTGGAGATGATACTTCTCCAGGCAGACGTAATGGAACTGAAGGCAAACCCTGACAAACATGCAAGAGGTACCATCATAGAGGCAAAGCTGGACAGGGGGAGAGGTCCTGTCGCAACGGTCCTTGTGCAGTCCGGTTCGCTCAGGATCGGCGATGCCTTTATCGCAGGGAGCCATGCGGGAAAAGTGAGGGCGTTAATTGACGATACCGGCAGAAGGATATCTGAAGCCGGCCCTTCAACTCCTGTCGAGGTCATCGGATTTTCGGACGTCCCTTCATCAGGAGACATTTTTACGGTGGTCGAGGATGAAAAGAGGGCAAGACAAATCGCTCTGTCACGGCAACAGAAACTCAAACTCGCCGAGATTGCACGCTCGCGCAAACTCACCCTTGATGAACTTTATGCAAAGATCAAAGAAGGAGAAATACGGGAACTGTTCATCATCATTAAGGGAGATGTCCAGGGGTCTGTCGAAGCGCTCAAGGATGCCCTTGAAAACATCACTCATCCCCAGGTGAAAGTGAAGGTTATTCATTCATCTGTCGGCGGCATCAATGAATCGGATGTGATGCTTGCAACCGCGTCGAGCGCGATCATCATCGGGTTCAACGTACGCCCGGAACTGAAAGCATCCCAGGTTGCCGAGAAGGAAGGCGTTGACATCCGGCTTTACAATGTCATTTATGAAGCCATAGAAGATGTGAAAAAGGCGCTCGAAGGACTGCTTGAGCCAACTCTCAGAGAAAAGGCGCTCGGGAGGGCAGAAGTGCGCCAGATCTTCCCTATATCAAGAATCGGCACAGTTGCCGGATGCTATGTGATTGACGGTTATATGAGCAGATCCTGCGACGGCATCAGGGTTATCCGCGACAACATTGTAGTCTATGAGGGGAAGATAGGCTCCCTGAAGCGTTTCAAGGATGACGTAAAGGAAGTGCAGACCGGATATGAATGCGGCATTATGGTAGAAAATTTCAATGACATTAAGGTCGGCGATATCCTTGAAAACTACATTATCGAGAAGATAGCGACAAAACTCTAACGCGCGAAGAGTCAAGACGCGGTCGGTATCCGGAACGAAGATGGCAGCAGCCTCTTCCAGCTTTCGACATTACACAATTGGCCTTTGATTTTTAACTGAACATGCTTCCTTATAAAAGATCCCAGAGAGTCAGCGATCTTCTCAGAGAAGAGGTGGCTGACATCATCATATACAAGCTGAAAGACCCGAGAATCGGTTTTGTGACGGTCACCGGTGTTGATGTGACGGATGACCTGAAAATGGCGTTCATTTATATCAGTATCTTCAAAGAAGAAGCAAAGGAGGCCACTCTCGGTATTCTGAACGCAGCCAAAAGCTTTGTCAGGTCAGAGCTTGCAAAAAGGCTCAGGATGAAAACCATCCCCAGCATCGAGTTCAGGCTCGATACCTCAATCGATTACGGGAACAGGATAGAAGAGCTCCTGAACGAGATAAGGAAAAAAGATGAAGGTTCCTCCTGAACTCATCGCGTTCCTGAAAGAACAGGACAACTTCTTTATCGCAACCCATATTAATCCGGAGGCTGATGCGCTTGGGTCAGCAATCGCGCTTTCAATGGCGCTGGATTCTCTCGGGAAATCAACCCTCGTATATGACCGGGATACGGTGCCCGAGTTTTACCGTTTTTTGCCCGGCAATGCACGGTTCATCCACACAACCAGTGATATTCAGACATCTGCATGTAACCTTGTGCTGCTCGACTGCAATACCCCTGAACGGGCAGGAATCGATGGGATACCTTTTAAGTATTCTGCGGTCATAGACCATCACGAAACAGAAGCAGACTTCGGGGATTTAAAATGGGTGGCGCCTGACGTTGCCGCCACAGGGATTATGATATTTCATCTTCTGAAAGAGATGGGAATACCGTTTTCGCGGGACATTGCGGTCAACCTCTACTCCGCCATTGCCATTGATACGGGCACATTCAGATATGACAACACAACCGCCGGTGTTCTGAGGGTTGCAGCAGAGCTCATAGATGCAGGAGCAGATCCTTCGCTTGTGGCATGCAGCCTGTATGAAACCTGGTCTGAAAGAAGATTCCGTCTGCTGATATCAGCGCTGAACACACTCGAAATACGGGACGGAATTGCCTTCACCTGTGTGACACAGGACATGTTCAGGGCAACCGGCACGAATGCTGAAGACACCGAGAATTTTCCCGGCTTTCCGCGGATGATGAAGGATGTCAGGATATCCGCGTTCTTCAGGGAAATCGGGGAGAATTACTGGAAAGTAAGTCTGCGTTCACGGGGGAAGGTGAATGTTGCGGCGGTCGCCCTCCATTTCGGCGGGGGAGGACATAAGAACGCTGCAGGGTTCAGAATAAAGGCGGATTTGGAATCCGCCAAACGATCTCTGCTGGACCAGGCAGAGAACCTCGCGTAACCTGTTCCGTACCATGCACTTTGATATTTTGAAGAAATCAGTGCCTTATTGCTCGGGATGTTTTGGGGGAGCTTCGTTCAGGACAAGCCAGTACAATCCGAGTTGTCCCACGGTTTCCACAAACTCATCGAATTTCACCGGCTTGCGGATATAGCTGTTGGCACCCAGCTTATATCCTGCAATCAGATCGCTTTCTTCCTTTGATGATGTCAGGATCACCACCGGCAGGAGCTGTGTCCTTTCATCCTCACGGATGCGTTTTAACACCTCAAGCTCATCGATTTTCGGCAGTTTCAGGTCAAGAAGTATGAGCTCAGGCAAAATGCTCGTGTCACGCCCCTGAAAAGCGCCTGTGCCGAAAAGATAATCAAGGGCTTCAACGCCATCGGTTGCAACTATGAGTTCATTCAGGATATTGTTTTTCTTGAAGGCACGGAGCGTTAAATCGACATCGTCAGGGTTGTCTTCAACCAGTAAAATAATCCTTTGGTACATGGTATCCCCCTCCCCGGAAACCTCCGCCTATCAACGGTTATGGAGAATTTTTGCACAAATTATACCTCATTACAGTGCAAAATAAAATGTTGCTCCCCTTCCCTCCTCGCTTTCAGCCCACACCTGTCCTCCGTGACGCTGGATAATCCGGTAAACAATCGCAAGGCCGACCCCTGTCCCCGGAAATTCTGCCTGGGTATGGAGACGCTGAAACGGATCGAACAGTTTCACGGCATACTTCATGTTAAACCCTGCACCGTTGTCGCGAATGAAGCAGACTTTTCTCTCTTTGTACTCTGTGGTACCGAACTGAATCAACGGTTCCGTGTTCCTGGCCGAAAACTTCCAGGCATTATTCAGCAGATTTTCGAGCATGATCCGCAGCAAACGGAAATCACCGTTTACTATCACACCATCCTCGATGACACACTTCATGTCACGCCCGGGATGTGCTGCCATAAGGTCAGCGGTGATGGCTCTGACGAGCGCACTGAGGTCAACTTCCTCATGTTTCATTTCATACCGGGCAACCCTGGACAGGTTCAGCATGTCGTCAATCAGTTGTCCCATGTGCTGGCTTGCCCTGCGGATGCGCTGAAGGTAGTCAATGCCCTCCGTGTCCAGCCTGTCAGCAAAGTCTTCCTGGATTGCCTGGCTAAAGCCGTCTATGCTCCTCAGGGGAGCACGGAGGTCGTGGGATACGGAATAACTGAACGCCTCCAGTTCTCTGTTTGCTGTCTCAAGCTGTCTCGTCCGGAGTGCAACACGCTGCTCCAGTTCCTCATTCAGGGCATGGAGTTCCTCCTCTGTCTTTTTTCGTTTGCTGATATCTATTCCTGTCCCGATCAGGTAGCTGTGGGTACTGGAAACAAAACGCAGCCCTGTGAAGAAATAAGGAGTCCTGCTTCCGTCCTTTGACACCAAATTCGCTTCAATTACTGATTCACCCTGGGCAAAGACTTCTTCGACAGCCTTCCCAATCAGAATATTTTCCTCACCGGCAAAAAATTCCAGGGGACTCATGCGTGATATCTCTTCAGATGAATACCCGGAGACTGCCTCCAGATTCCGGTTCCATCGAAGGAACCGATTGTTCTCGTCAAAAAGATAAAAGACTCCCGGCAGGCTGTTGATCACTGAGTCAGAGAGTTTCTTTTCTTCAAGGATCCTGAATTCAGCCTCTTTGCGCTCGCTGATTTCGCGTATGATGCTCTGGAAATATTTTTTCCCCTCGATCTCGATCAGCCGGGCACTGACTTCCACAGGAAATACCGTCTTATCCTTTTTCTGATGGTACGTCTCATATACAAGACCACCAGACTCATGCAGTTCCCTTAGGCGGTAGTCCAGATCCGATAACGCCTCCGAGGCCCGTATATCCTGTATATTCATCTGCAGCAGTTCATCCCGGGAATACCCGTAGGCTGAGACCGCCCGTTCGTTTACCTCAGTAAGGCGTCCGTTTGTATCCATAAGCAGGATGATGTCATTGGCATATTTGGTCAGGTACTCATAGTGCTGTATGAGCGCAACCCTTTCCAGTTCCGCCTCATACTGCTGACGATAAAAACTTGCCCGCTGGTTTCTCCAGATAAACCCGAGCACCGCTCCTGCACTAATAATAAACACGTTTACCAGCACGAGCGTAAACCAGAAATGTTCGCGGACCGTTGCAAAGACCTCATCCTGATCAACCTTGGCTATCAGAAACCATGGAGAATCCGGGATCATCCTCGTTGCTACGAGCACGGGGACTCCCCGGTAGTCAATGCCCTCTGCCACTCCTTCAATCCCTCCCCTGACCATGGCCAGCACGTGATCCTTTCCAGGGTCAGATACACGGAGATCCAACGCCGTGTTCTTCCTGTGCCTGAGTTCATTCAGATAGACGATTTCATTGTCTTCCCTGCGGACCATTATTGTCTCGGCAGTGGCACTGCCCGTTGGCCATGATTGGATAAGCGCATAAAGGAACTCCTGCGGATCAATCCGCAGCAGGAAGGCCCCGATTGGAACATTCTTCTGTCTATGGGAAGCTACAACCGGCACCACAAGAGTAAGCCTGATAAGATTCGTGGTCTTGCTCCTGTACAGGTCTGAGAAGACCACCTGCCTCTTTTGGAGCGCCTCCGCTGCCAGCCGTTTTGCATCAGGGCCAAGCATTTCCTTTTCGCCAGTCGCCGATATCCGGATATTTCCCGTTCCATCAAGAAGCAGGATATTATGATATGAATACTGTTGCTTAAAGCACTGCAGCCAGTTCAGTATTTCCCGTTCATGCAACGCTGTCCCGGGGCGCTCAAGAAATTCCCTCACATAGTCGTTCATTAACCGGTTGCCAAAGATAATTCCTGCATCACCCAGCCGCTCCTTCCGCCAGTTTGCGATCTGGTTAACCTTCAGGTCAGCGATTGCCGCAAGTTCATCCTGTTTCCCCAGCCTGATATGTTCCCTCTGGTGGACATAATACTGATATCCGGCAAGACAGAAACTGACAGAGAGAATACAAAAGATGAGAATCAGATGATACGGGATAGCCTGATATCGGGTTTTCTGCGACATAGTATAATTGTAGCAGAGACTACTGTTCCGTGAGTGACGATGCTTAAAAAAATTGTTTAGTCAACGCGATCAATCAGGAGCTATCCATCAATAGCTGCGGACCGGCTATGCCCGGACTTCTACAGCTGACTCTTTGGAGAAGGTGAGCCGCTCCTCGTCAAAGCCGACCACAACCGTATCCCCTTCCCTGAATGTCCGGTCAAGGATCTTCATTGCAAGGGGATTAAGGATTTCCTTCTGCAACGCCCTCTTCAGCGGTCTTGCCCCGAAAATGGGATCAAACCCGATATCCGCAAAATATTCCTTTGCACTGTCTGTTAGCTGCACTTCCACATTCTTCTCCCTGATGAACCGCTTCATCCTGTCGACCTGTATTGCGACAATCTGCTTGAGAATATCCCTGGTCAACGGATTGAATACCAGGACCTCATCGACCCTGTTCAGGAATTCAGGCCTGAAAAACATCTTCAGGTCTGCCATGATTTTCTCCTTCAATTCCTCGTTGTTGATAACCCAGTAGGCATCAGGTCTCTTTGCCCTTTCTTCGAGCATTTCCTGTATATGTCCACTGCCGATATTCGATGTCATGATCACCACACTGTTCCTGAAGTCGACCGTCCTGCCGTGGCTGTCCGTAAGCCTTCCGTCATCAAGAAGCTGCAGCAGGAGATTGAATACCTCCGGATGCGCCTTTTCAACCTCATCGAACAGGACTACTGAATACGGTTTCCTTCGCACAGCCTCTGTGAGTTGTCCTCCCTCTTCGTAGCCCACATATCCGGGAGGTGCTCCGATAAGCCGTGAGACCGTATGCCGTTCCTGATATTCAGACATGTCTATCCTGACCATCGCATTTTCATCATCGAATAAAAATTCCGCAAGGGCCCGCGCCAGTTCGGTCTTCCCTACGCCGGTCGGCCCGAGGAATATGAATGATCCGATAGGTCTGTTGGGATCCTGTATTCCCGCACGCGCCCTTCTCACGGCATTTGATACGGCTTCAACCGCTTCATCCTGTCCTACAACTCTCTGCCTGAGGCGCTCGTCCATGTGAATGAGTTTCTGTACCTCGCCCTCAAGCATACGGCTGACCGGTATCCCGGTCCATTTGGAAACAACCTCTGCAATATCCTCTTCGTCAACTTCTTCCTTGAGCATCTTCCTTCTCGTTTGGGCATCAAGAAGCTTCCTGTTGTCGTCATCAAGCGCTTTCTGGAGCTCAGGCAGTTTCCCGTATTTCAGCTCTGCTGCCTTTGCAAGGTCCCCTTCGCGTTCAGCCCTCTCGGTCTCTGTCTTCGTCTTTTCGATCTGCTCCTTGTGTCCCCTGATACCGGCAATGATTTCCTTCTCGCTCATCCACTGCGCCCTCAACTCATTACGTTTCACCTGGAGCTCAGCTATTTCCCTTTTTATCTTGTCGAGTTTCTCCCTTGATTCCTTTGAATCCTCCTTCATCACCGCCTGTTTCTCGATCTCGTACTGCCGCAGTTTTCTTTCTATCTCATCCAGCTCGATCGGCATGCTGTCAATCTCCATCCTGAGTTTCGATGCAGACTCATCAATAAGGTCGATCGCCTTGTCCGGAAGGAACCGGTCGGTAATATAGCGGTTCGAAAGAACTGCAGCAGCGATCAGCGCGGCATCTTTTATCTTGACCCCGTGGTGGACCTCATAGCGCTCTTTCAGTCCCCGCAGGATAGAAATCGTATCCTCAACACCCGGCTCCTTAATCAGGATGGGCTGGAACCTTCTCTCGAGTGCAGGGTCTTTTTCGATATGCTTCCTGTACTCATCAATTGTCGTCGCGCCGACGCACCTGAGATCGCCCCTTGCGAGTGCAGGCTTGAGCATGTTTGATGCATCAATCGCACCCTCTGCTGCACCGGCTCCCACAAGGGTATGCAGTTCATCGATAAAAAGGATGACCCTGCCCTCTGCCTGTTCAATATCCTTGAGTACAGCCTTCAGCCTGTCCTCGAACTCGCCCCTGAATTTTGACCCCGCGACAATAGCGCCCATGTCGAGGGCTACCACTTTCTTCTGCTTCAGTGTTTCAGGTACGTCTCCTGCAACGATTCGCTGCGCAAGCCCCTCAGCGATGGCGGTCTTCCCGACGCCCGGTTCCCCGATCAGAACAGGGTTATTTTTTGTCCTCCGGGAAAGCACCTGGATGATTCTTCTTATTTCGTCATCCCTCCCTATGACCGGGTCGAGCTTTCCTTTTTGCGCGAGTTCGGTAAGATCACGGCTGAACCGTTTCAGCGCCTGATATTTGTCTTCCGGATTTGGGTCTATAACACGCTGAGCCCCTCTGATCTCTCTCATTGCAGCACGCGCCTTATCTGCTGTTGCGCCATACCGTGTTAACAGGTCAGAGCATGGTCCGCCTATTGAAATAAGCGCGATAAGAAGATGTTCTACGCTGACATATTCATCCTGCAGATGGCCTGCGCTTTTTCGGGCATTCTCGAAAACTTCCTTCAGTCTCGGTGAAATATACATCTGCCCTACAGGTGTCGCCCCGACTACCTTGGGAAATCTGTCAACCGCCCCTTCAGAATCCTTGCGGAGCATTTCGATATTGACCCCGATCTGTCTCAGTATCTGAGAGGCAACTCCTTCCTCATCTGCAAGGAGAGCCCAAAGGAGATGCTCAGCGTCTATCTGCTGGTTCCCTTTTCTCTCGGCAAACTGCTTCGCCTCCTGTACCGCCTCCTGGCTCTTTATGGTAAATTTTTCCATACAAATCCTCCTTTATCTGAACTGCTTCCTATCCTTTCGGGACTGCAGAAACAATTTCTTTCTGTACTGCATGCATTTCTACTGCATACGGTATTCAATTGCATAGTCTCCGGGTTCGTGCGGTCGCCAGATGCAGGACCACGTTATTCCTCACGAAAAATCCTTTTTACCCTTTTAACAAACTCTCTTCTTGTATCGTCTTCAAGATAATGCAACATCTCTTCCATTTCTCTCTGGAAGGCCTCAAGCCTGTGTCTGAGCCTCAGGATAATCTCCACCCCTGACCTGTTTACGCCGAGTTCCCGTGTCAGCCGGAGAATCATTGCGAGTTTTTCAACATCCTCCTGGGAATAGAGTCTTGACCTCTTTGTCCTGTGAGGGGTTATCAGGCCTTCCCGCTCATACAGCCTGAGGGTCTGGGGATGCACCTTGAGCATCCTCGATACCACGCTGATCATATAAACAGGCTGTTTTTTGTCTCTGGAATCAATCATCGTCTCAACAGCCCCTTTCTTGGATCCTCTTTATATAGCGCTGCAACCTGTTTGATCGCATCTTTTGCGCCGCTGTCCAAATCCTTCGGAACAACGATTTTTATATCCACATACTGGTTTCCCCTCACGCCGGTCTTCGGGTTCGGGAAACCCTTTCCTGAAAGCTTCAACCGTTGTCCTCCCTGCACTCCTGCGGGCAATGTCATCGCGGCGATACCATCGATAGTCGGGACTTCGATCCTTGCACCGAGCACCGCCTCGCCGAAGGTAACCGGAAGGTCAAGGAAAATATCCTCCCCCTTCCGTTTAAAGGTGGGATGCGGCCTTACGGTTATCTCTATCAACAGGTCTCCTGCAGGGCCGCCGCCTTCTCCTGCCCCCCCTTTTCCCCGTATTTTGACCCTTGATCCGGTGTCCGCACCTCTCGGTATCTTGACCTTCAGGGTTTCAGCCTGAATTGTTTTTCCCTGCCCGCCACATGCTCCGCAGACCCTGGTTATTTTCCTTCCTGTGCCTCCGCATGCACTGCACGCCTGGGACATCTTGAAAAACCCTTTTGAGGTCTGTGTGCTCCCAGTCCCCTTGCATGCACTGCACGCCTGGGACGATTCAGCACCGGTGCCGCCGCATTTTGGGCAGGGAACATGACGATTGAACACAATCTGCTTCGTTACTCCGGAAAATGCCTCTTCAAGTGTGAGTTCAAGTCCCATAAGCAAGTCCGAACCTTTGCCAAAATGCGTTTCTGTCCTCCCCCGGGCCCCGAAGAGGTCGGAAAAAACGTCCCCAAAGCTCCCGAAGTCAAAGGTCTCGCGCTGACCATATGTCCTGAAGCCTTCAAATCCCGGCCCTCCGGCCCCGAACGGTGAACTGCCGAACTGGTCATACTCTGCCCTCTTTTTCGCATCTCTTAGCACCTCATACGCCTCATTCACTTCCTTGAATTTCTGTTCAGCCACCTTGTCACCGGGATTGAGGTCGGGATGATACTTGCGGGCGAGTTTTCTGAATGCCTTTTTTATCTCATCCTGCGAGGAATTCTTGTCCACCCCGAGGACCCTGTAAAAGTCTTTCACATCAGAAGCCATTGTTCCTCCAATCAACTATCATATAATATAAGTTGAGTAACTTTTTGTCAAGTTAACTATAATGGTGTTAGTTATATCAGCGGAATACCTCTGCGGAAAAGAATTTGTTTTTTTGGGGTATATTCTGTGATAAACTTTAAACAGATTTGCTGCGGACTGCAGTATTTATCTCGTTCTGCAGTCGGCAAGAGGAGTCGCTTTGGACAGCATCGGTAATACAGGAAACCTGAACAGCCGCAGAGGGCATGGAATGCACACTGAACATGCCTTGAACATCCTCATCATGGATGATGATGAGATATTCTGCAACTTTATCAGCCGGGCATTGAACCGCCTGGGATACTATGTGCGTTTTGCCCCTGAAGGAGCAGAAGCGCTGCGTATGTATGAAAAAGCGCGGAAAGATGGCGAGGCATTTGATGTGGTGATCCTGGATTTGAAAATACAGCAGGGGATGGATGGCAGTGAAGCTATCGGGAAATTCCTTGAATCCGATCCTGATGTGCGGGCGATTGTTTCGAGCGGTTACTCGAATGACCCGATGATGCTCAATTACCGTGAGTATGGATTCCGCGGAGTCCTCGCAAAACCATACAGCATTGATGACCTGTGCACCACAGTTGCAAATGTGCTCCAGGTCAAACCATAAGTTTGAGGGATAGATACTGCAGCATAAGTTGCAGCGTGCGTCATTTCCCTCCAGAATTGCGGATGCGAATTGATCCACGTATCTCTGTAAGCGCATGGACCCGATACACATCATAAACAAATACTACCGTCCCGAATCAAATGCCTACAATTTTCTTGTACAGCACAGCAGGATGGTTGCAGAAAAAGCCTCACTGATCGCCGGGAGACTGAAGCAACCTGCTCCTGATATGGAGTTTATCAGGGAGGCTTCCATGCTGCATGATATCGGGATAGTGCTGACTGATGAACCCCGTATCGGATGTTTTGGCACAAAACCCTATATCTGCCATGGATACCTCGGCAGGGAAATCCTCGAAAAAGAAGGGCTGCCCAGACACGCCCTGGTCTGTGAGAGACACATCGGAACAGGATTATCACTTGCGGATATCGAAGAGCACGGTCTGCCTGTTCCGAAACGGGATATGAGACCTGTATCGGTTGAGGAGCAGATCATCTGTTTTGCCGACAAGTTTTTTTCGAAGAGCCCGGAATTCCTGCGCGCAGAAAAGCCGCTTGAAAGGGTAAAGCAGGATATCGCAAAATTCGGGGAAATGCACCTCCGCCAGTTTGAAGATTGGCTGAATATCTTTTGTGGTATGGAGGATGAAACCCGGGGATAAGAGATGATACTGTATTTGTCCTGCTGCTTCCGCACATCATGAAAATCGGGGGCAAACAGGAAAAGAGAAACTACCCCGGAGTTTTCCTAAAAAGAGAAAACAGTACCACAAGGAATACCACCTGGATAATCCATCCTATGATACAGACGACAACTGCCCGAAGGGTGCTCTGATAATCAAGGGCCTGCCTGACCGCGATGACCATGGCAACAAACATCCATACAGAGGCACCAAACATGATGATTTCCGCAATACCGGGAATAATGCCCAGCACCCGGATAATGCCGGGCGAGCTTGAAAAACCCGTAGTGCGGAGCAGTTCGGCGGGTGTCGCACTGGTCTGCCGCTCAGGGAGTATTTTTGTGCCGACGAAATATGTGAGATAGGCCCACACAAACCATCCGGTCACCGCTCCCATGGTGCCGACCAGCATTCCGCTGAAGCCACCATAATGAAACGTCCCGATACCGGCTGCAATGCCGGAAAGAACCACGACCGCCATTGCCTGACCAAGCGCGCCTGCATCAGCTTCAACTTCTTCATACAGGCCTGCATCCAATCTGGCTGCCCTGATAATCCGGTTTCTGAATACCGTCATTGAATCACTTTATCCTGGAACAGGCCCCTGTATCATATGAAGATATCGCTATAAAACCTGTCATGCCGGAGGTCTTCATTTCACCATCTTTTTCAGAATCTGGCCGAGTTTCCTGAGTTCTTCCCCATATCCTGCCCAATTACCCTGTCGCAGCATTTCATTCAGTCGTTCATATGTGCTGACAGCATCCCTGGCAAGATTATGAAACGACGTTTTTTCATCCGGAAGTCCTGTCTCTCTGGAAACCGGTGCAACCCTCCCCCCGAAAAGCCTCTGAAGGCCGAGTTCCAGATTTTCTTCCATGACCACATTGTTCTCAAAGGCAAGAATAACCCTCCTGAGCTCGGGCAGCCCCCCTTTATCTTCAGCCGCGAGGTACAGGGGCTGCACATACAGAAGGGAACTCTCTATGGGAATGATGAGAAGACTCCCGCGAATAACCTGTGAACCCCGCTGCCCCCACAAGGTCAGCTGCTGGGAAATATAGGAATCCTGATCAATACGGGCATCGATCTGCCGGGGACCGAATACGAGTCTGTCCCTCGGAAACGTATATACAATGAGATTGCCGTAATTCGGCTCATCACATCGTCCCGCGATCCAGGCGGCCAGGTTGTCCCTCTTTGAAGGCGTGTAAGGTAAAAGCAGGATATATTCTTCCTTTTTCTCTCCGGGAAGCTTCATGATGGTATAATAAGGCTCTATCGCCTCATCGCCATACGCAGGGATTTCCCACAGATCCTCTTTGTTATAAAAGACCTTCGGGTCAGTCATGTGGTACGTGGAGAACATGGAAGCCTGTATCTGGAGAAAACCCTTCGGATATCTGATATGCGTCCTGAGGTCGCTGTCCAGTTCCGACAGGGGAAGAAAGACCTTCGGGAAAATCGCACTGTAGACTTTGATAAGAATGTCATTCGGGTCACTCACGTAAAAATTGACCGTCCCGTTGTAGGCATCGACAACGACCTTTACGGAATTTCTTATATAATTGATCTTTGAATTCAGCGGCTTTGAATAGGGAACCATGTGCGAAACAGTATACGCATCGATAATCCAGAACAGTCTGCCGTCCTGAGAAACCACGACGTAGGGGTCTGAATCATACATGAGAAAAGGAGCAATCTTCCGGGCGCGATCAATGATATTCCTGTAATATAAGATCCTGCTTCCGGAGATGATATCGGAGGAAAGAAGGATTTTTTCAGACTGGAAGTTCATGGCAAAAACAGCCTTTTTCATGACAGAGGAGAGTTCTACCCCTCCTTTGCCTTCATAAGAGGTGTAAATGTTTCCTTCTGATGTCGGATAATTGAATTCGGGAGCTTTCGTCTTTACCACTACATAGTCGCTGGACAATTCGCCGTAATATATTTCCGGCCTTGTAATTTTCAGATCAGATGCAGATACAGGCGGGATGTCCTTGATGATGAACTCCGGCAGACCTTCCCTCGATATCCTGCTGACCGGTCCCATCGATATCCCGAATCCGTGAGTAAACACGATCTTTTCATTGATCCATGATCTGCTGGGAAGGTTGTCGTAAGAGAGTTCCCTCGGAGACAGCATTACCTGCATATACTCGCCGTTGATCGTATACCGGTCATTATCCACGTCCTTGAAACTGTAATACGTCCTTATCTGCTGAAGCTGGCTGTATGTCCTCAGGATCGGGGTATCATCCCAAAGCCGGATGTTCTTGATCGTGGCGTTATTCCGTACGATGTCCTGTGCCGTCAGATTATATGAGACATCGAAGGGACTGACCATTATCCCCTCGAGGTCATAGCCGAACCGGGTAAATTTAATATGGTTTTCGATAAACTGTTTCTCGAGTTCGAGTTCGTTCGGTGTGACTTTGAGATTCTGCAGCAGCGCCGGATATCCGAGGAATCCCGCGATATAGACGAGAACCGTAATCACTGAAGGTACGAACATCATTTTCCATGAGCCCTTGTATGCACCGATGATCAAAAGAATCCCGCTCAGTGCTGTCAGGACGGTCAGCATTTTCAGGACAAACAGCCGCGCATGAATGTCTGCATAGCCTGCGCCGAAAATAATGCCGTGCGGGGAATAAAGAAGGTTGAACTGATCAAGGTAGAATCCGAACGCAATGTTGAAAAGAAACAGTCCGCCGAGGATTCCTGCGTGGAGCTTCACCCTCCTGTCAATCGAGACCTGCCTCTCCTGCAGAATTATCCCGCCTCTGAGGATATAGTTAAAGGAGACAAGAAAAAACGTCATGAAGATGACGAGGCTGAGGAAATTCTTTATGGAAGCATACCAGGGGAACGAAAAAAGATAAAACCCGATATCCTTTCCGAAGACCGGGTCATTGAGCCCCACACCTGTACGGTTCTGAAAAAGCAAGAACTCATTCCAGAGAGAGCTTCCCAGAGCGCCTGCATATACACTGGCTAACCCCCCGAGGATGAAGGTGAGCGGCTTTATCCATTTTGCCAGCGACGCAAGATCGAACGCCACTCTTGTCTGCCCGTCGAAAAAAAGCTCGACAGGAGCAAATTGTGCTCTGTTTACATAGGTAATATTGACCATGATGAACGCAAGGGCAAAAACCCCGCATATCAGCCCCAGCGCGACCCTGGCCGAGATGACTTTCATGAATATGCTCTCATAGCCGACCTCCTGAAAAAAAAGCCAGTCGGTATAAAGGCCGACTACTGCTCCTCCGAAAAGAAAAAGCAGAAAAGACAAGCCTGCAATCAGATAAAAGGTTCTTCTTTGTTTCATTTTTCCTCCACTAGACTGTCTAATACATGCAATTGAACAAAAACAGGAAGAATGCGAAATGGTTTTCAGGATTTTTCACATATGCAAGAACACTTACATTATATCTGAATCCTGCAAATCTTGCCAGCCTTTCACGACATCTCTTTGATAACCTTTTTTACGATACGTTCAATAGTCGATCCTTTCCAGAAAAAGCCCGTGAGCGGGAGCGGTTTGTCCCGCACGCCTTCTGTCTCCGGATATAAGGATTTCCCTGATCCTTTCAGTCCGGATTCTTCCCCTTCCGACCTCAACAAGCGTCCCGACAATATTCCTTACCATGTGCCTGAGAAATCCGTTCGCTTCGATACTGATTTTAATAAAGTTGCCTCTCATCACCGCGGTCATGAAGTCCATCGTCTCGAGACGCTCAATGTGCAATGAAAAGATCTTCCTTACCGGGTTTCTGACATCACTCCCTGCCCCCATGAATGAGGAAAAATCATGCTCTCCGAGAAGCATCAGGGAAGCATCGGTCATCGCTCCGACATCAATATGCTGCCTGACAAGCCATGAATATCGTGAGAGAAAGGCGGACGATGTGTACTGGTTTGTGATGAGGTAAAAATAGCTTTTCTGCTTTGCGTCTTCCCGCGGATGGAATGAAGCGTCTGTCTCGGATGCATCGAGAATTCTGATATCCTGAGGGAGAACAGCATTCATTGCTTTTTTTATCGTTGCAGGCTCAAGGAGTGAACCTGTTTTGAACGCAGCAACCTGTCCGAGGGCATGTACTCCCGCATCCGTTCTGCTGGCACCGGTTATCCTTGATTGCTCTCCGGTGACTCTGAAAATCCTGTCTTCAAGAATCCCCTGGAGAGTGACGCCTTCCTCCTGTATCTGCCAGCCGTGATATGCTGAGCCGTCGTACTCAATCAGCATTCTGATTCTTTTCATGATCTGAAATATTACCACTCCATCTCCATTCCCGCAATCTCCTGACTGCGCACCAATAGATGCAACGCAAATGATTTCTTCTGCTACAATAATGAGAGAGGGTCACAATGATCAATATCGATACGCTCGCCGCACAGATAAAAGCCAACTGCAACATTTCCGATGCCCGGCACTGGGGATCATATTCTCTGTGCGGTCTACTCCTGAGATTGCGGGAGCTTTACCGTTCAGAAATGGGCATACAGTTGTGGGAACAGATTCATCCTGAGGATGTCGGGAGATGGATTACCGACAGGGAGGCTCTCTGGAAAACGCTCGAAAACAAGGATTTTGGGAAGATCTCGTTTAACGGGAACGTATACGACCCTTTCGAGGTCGAAGCGATCAATGCGGAACTGGAAAGAGACAGGCTGATATACGGCGCGGGGTTCGGCATACACATGAAACCCGTGTTCTTTCTTGCAGACCTTGTGGCCAAAGATCGCGCCGACGGGCTTACTGTCTATAAAGCGGGCAGGGAGTATGCGAGGGATCTATCCGATCACCCCGCCATGCTGCAGGACATGTCCATATTTGCGAGGGGAGAACCGATCAGGCATCTCATTTGGGGGAAATTCGAGGAAATGAGATGCAGGGGGTCACATGGGGCACTCGCGTACGCATTCCTCAAATACGGCATCACGCCAGCAGAGGAACCCTCAGAGGATACCGACAGGAAGATATCCCGGGTTGCACGGTCTGAGCTGGAAACATATATTCATCATGAACTGGGTGAGGCTTCTGAAGGAAAAAGAATCGGAGGAGACTGGAAGAACCTGCTGTTCCTCATCCAGAATACAAAAACAGAAATCTTTGCACGGGCGGTTAAGGACATCCTTGCAGATACGTCCGAAAACGGGATGATGCATTACATTATCCGCAAAAAGAAGGAAGGATCACTCGGCTTTTATATCGTGTTCCTTGGCGGAGCCAGAAAAATCATATTTCCGGAAATACTTCCGGCATTCCGTCAATTCGCTGAAACAGGAGACTGGGAACTTATTGAAAGCGCCAGAAGAGCCGGGTACAGCAACGCATACGAGTATGTTGACAAACTGCTCTGTGCATACAGAACCAGGAAGGATGACGTGTCCCTGCAACAGGCAATCGAGCGGGAAATATTCGGCGGGTTACTCTAGATGCTCGGGAGAGATGTTGTTGACAAATACTTCGACCAGCCAGAAATCGAACTGCGTACCGGCATTGCGACTCAGTTCCTTTATCGCATCGTCGAAGCTGAGCGGGATCTTGTAGGATTCCTCGCTTATCATCGCGTCAAACGCCTCTGCAATCGCAATGATTCGTGCCTCGAGCGGAATGGCCTCTCCTTTGAGTCCCTTCGGATACCCTGAACCGTCATACCGCTCATGATGGTAAAGAATCAGGGGCGCAATGTCTGCATAGAAATTGATCGGCCGAATCATTTCATATCCGATGACCGGATGTCTTATATAATATTCTCCCTGATAATTTTCGTCTGCCCGGATTTTCAGAAATCCGACATCATGGAGAAGGCCGGCAAAATAGAGTCGCTTCTGATCTTCTTCAGACATGTTGATGGCCTTTGCCATAATGCTGCAGTACTTTGCCACACGCTTGGAATGTCCCGTCTTTTCGGGGATCTGGAAGTCTATCGCTTCAAGAAGAATGTCAGTGACGTGTATCTCATAATTTTTCTGATCCTCATAAAATTTTGCCTTTCCTATTGATACCGCAGCCTGGTCAGCCAGATAGGTAATCATTTCCTCGTCCCGGCTGCTGTAGGTGCCGGATTTTTTATTCAGGAGCTCTATGACACCGATAACGCCCGACCGTATTCTGAAGGGAACCGCAAGGACAGATCGTGTCTCATAGCCGGTTATTGCATCTACCGCAGGGTTATACCGGTCGTCTTTTCTTGCATTGGCTAAGCGGACAGGCATGCCCTTTTCCGCAACCCATCCTGCAATGCCCTCCCCCTTCGATATGGACTTCTCGATAAGTTCGCCTGACCTCGCACCCTTCACAATCTTGAATACGAGACTGTCGCTTTCGACCATCAGAATTGCCCCTGCGTCGGAATTCGTCATTGCAAGGGAATATTCCATTATTTTGTCGAGAATGATATCACTGTATGTTTCTTCCCTGAGTTCCCGGGTGATGTGAAGAATACTGTTCAGCCTGTTTCTGTATCGTTCTATGCTGTGCAGGATCTGCCGCGATACCACCCTCCACAGATAAAAGCCGATTGCTGTCAGAACGAGCACTATCACGACTATAAGGGTCACGGACACATCAGGCAGGAAATCCATAAATTCACTCGCCGGCTTGTAAAGGTACCTCATGATCACCGCAAGCAGGGTGACCACGATAAACGCAGCGATGCTGTTGAGAAGGCGTATCTTCTTTCTTACTTCAATGACAAACGGGATTTTCTCTTTATCAGCCTGTTCTGACATATAGTGAACTTTAATCGAAACATCTGAGGAATGTCAAACCTTCCGGATGAAAGAAGCCTTGAATAATCGCTTCCCAAACGTTAGAATTATCATCAATGAAAGTCATCAAGAAACGCAGAGAACTGCTGGCTTTTCTGAAGCGTCTCGGGGAACGCGCATCCGGCAGCAGCCGGGACATTGAACAGAAGGTAAAGGCGATTCTCGACGATGTCAGAAAAAACGGGGACAGCGCGGTACTGAGCTACACAAAAAAGTTCGATAAAATCAAGAACAGCCGCCTGAAGATTACACAGGGAGAGATTTCACGAATTGCCGGAAAAGCAGAGAAAAAAACTGTCCGGGCACTTCAGCTCTCTGCGAAGCGGATAAGGGCGTTTCATGAGAGACAGAAAGAATATTCCTGGTATTTCTCCGATGAAGGCACTGTACTCGGCCAGGTAATCAGACCGCTTGATCGCGTAGGGGTATATATCCCGGGAGGGAAGGCTTCATATCCTTCAACGGTCTTAATGAATGTCATTCCAGCACAGGTTGCAGGAGTGAAAGAAATAGCACTTTGCGTTCCGACGCCGGGAGGAGACGCGAACCCTTATGTAATGGCAGCAATTCAGCTGCTCGGGGTCAAGGAAGTCTACAGGATCGGCGGAGCCCAAGCAATCGGTGCTTTGGCATACGGCACAAGGACAATAAAAAAGGTTGACAAGATCACAGGGCCGGGTAACATCTATGTGGCAACCGCAAAGAAGATGGTCTTCGGAGAGGTTGATATCGACATGATCGCAGGGCCGAGCGAAATTCTGATCATCGCTGACAGTTCCGCAAACCCGGTTTTTGTTGCAGCAGACCTTCTGGGACAGGCAGAGCATGATGAACTGGCCTCATCTATCCTGATTACGGATTCTGCGGGACTTGCGTCTGCGGTGATGAAAGAGATCGGCATGCAGCTCACGATGCTGAAGAGAAAAGAGATTGCGCAAAGCTCTCTTCTTGCCTATGGCGCCATCATCATCTCAAAAGACATCAGGTCTGCAGCAGAAATCTCAAACTCCATCGCCCCTGAGCATCTTGAGATCATGACGAAGTCGCCCGGTCGCGTGCTGCCCATGATAAGAAACGCAGGCGCAATTTTTCTTGGAGAGTGGACACCCGAAGCCCTAGGTGACTATTCTGCGGGACCGAATCACACCCTTCCGACAGGCGGCACCGCCAGGTTTTCATCGCCGCTTGGCGTCTACGATTTCATCAAGCGTTCAAGCCTGTTGAGTTTTTCAAGAAAAGGGTTCAGAAAGCTTGCGGGGAGTGTAAAAGCAATCGCTGATGCCGAGGGACTCGAGGCGCACGGGAAAACCATATCGCTAAGGGAAGAACGCTGAAACCTGCACATCCTGCAGGAAAGACAGAAGGAGGATACCGGCGCAGGACAGAAGTATCTCTCTGTCTATAACCTCTTGATCCTCTCGATAATGGCAGTTGTGGAAATCCCTTCGACATAGGGAAGGCTTTGTGTTTCCCCGACAAGATCGGACCCGACAATATCCTCTTTTTTCCAGTCTCCTCCCTTCACAAGAACATCGGGAAGGAGAAATTTGATTAATTCATAGGGGGTATCTTCGTCAAACACCGTCACGTAATCCACCATTTCAAGAGATGCAAGCACCTCTGCCCTATGGGCCTCAGGGTTGATCGGACGTGCAGGTTTCAGCGAAGAAACTGACCTGTCGGAGTTCAGACCCACCACAAGGACATCTCCCAATGCCCTGGCCTCCCGGAGATACTGCACATGACCTAAATGGATAATATCAAAACACCCGTTGGTGAAGACAATCTTCTTCCCCTCTGCCTTGAGCAGGTCAGCGGTCTTTTTCAGTTCATCTTTCGACAGAATTTTGTTCATGTCACTGCAATGTGTTCCACGACTTCGCCGGCCGCAGTTCCGTTAGCCTGCTGTATTATTCGCAAATTTCTTCCTCAATACAGATGAGATGCGGTATCAGCGAGGATTACAGAGTATTCGATGCCTTAAAGTGAAGAACACTCTGTGCCTCGGAGGTCTGCAACGCAGACCGAGAATGAGCGATGATACTGCATCTCATCTGCTATTCCACGCTTCATGAATACTCTGGGTTAGGGAAACTGTTTCCCTGTTATCAGCCGTATGAGGTCGTTATAAATGACAAACGCCATGAGCGTCAACAGGACAGCGAGACCGAGTTTCTGGCTGATGGATATTATTTTTTCGCTGAGAGGTTTTCCTCTCAAGGCTTCAATACCGAGGAAAAGAAGATGTCCTCCATCGAGAACCGGAATCGGCAGCAGGTTCAGAATACCAAGATTGATATTAATTATCGCCATAAATATGAAAAAATTGAGAACCCCCTGTGAGGCCTGCTCCCCTGCCAGCTGCACAATGAGAATGGGTCCGCCGATGGTATCCATCGGGATGACCCGCTGAATAAGCTTGACAACCGATACAATAGTCAGTACGGAAATATCCCATGTCCTCGTAATACTGCCATGCAATGCGCTGAGGATGTTCTCCCTCTTTATGAATGTGCTCCCTGACGGCTTAATCCCGATAAGCCCGACTTCTTTCCCTTCTCCAAAGATATCCTGCACCTTTTTCTTTTCCGGAATAATCGACACCTGCACGGTGGTGCTGTCACGTGTGAGGGTAAGATTCAGCATTTTCCCCGGGTTCTTGTGGATCACTTCTGTCATTTGGTTCCACTGGCCTATGGCAACACCATCGACTGCGGTAATCCTGTCTCCTTTCATCAATCCTGCCTTTTCCGCAGGGGTTCCTGACATCACTTCTCCTATCTCGGGCAGGAGAACCGGAAGACCGTTCAGAAAACTGAAGAAAAAGATGACGACCGCAAACAGCAGGTTGAACAGAGGACCGGAAAACACGATGATAAACCTCTTCCATGTCGGCTGATAATTATATGCAAGCGGCTTCTCTTCGTCAGTCAGTTCATCTCCCGGTGTCTCGCCCAGCATCTTGACGTACCCGCCGAGAGGGATGGCTGAAAGAAGATATTCGGTATCTCCGCGTTTCCATCCTATCAGCTTTGGACCGAAACCGAGCGAAAATTTCAGAACCCTTACCTTCATGAGTTTCGCAAAAAGAAAATGCCCGAGTTCGTGGACAAAGATGATTATGCCCAGAAGAACTACTGCCGATAGGAATGACATCTTTCAATAACCTCCTCAGCCTTTTTTCGTGCCCATCTGTCCGCATCCAGTATAGTATCAAGTTCTGTATCGGGCATGACATCATGACAATCCATCGTCTTCCTTATCACAACAGGTATTGCAGTAAATCTGAGTGAACCCCTGAGGAAGGAATGCACTGCGATCTCATTTGCCGCATTCATTACACACGGCATGGTTCCTCCGTGTTTCAGCGCTTTGAATGCATAGGAGAGGCAGGGAAAGCTTTTGTTCTCAGGCTTCCTGAACGTGAGGGAAGCAAGATTATCCAGAGAAAGACCTCGCATAACATCACTGAGTCTCTGCGGATACATCATGGCATATGCAATAGGCCCTTTCATGTCAGGCACTGACATCTGTGCGATACAGGCCCTGTCGCTGAATTCCACGATGGAATGCACAATGCTCTCGGGATGCACAAGCACATCGATCATTTCCGGAGGCAGACCGAACAGGTAATGCGCTTCGATCACCTCAAATCCTTTATTCATGAGTGTCGCAGAATCTATCGTGATTTTTCTGCCCATTTTCCACCTCGGATGATTCAATGCCTGCTCAGGGGTGATGTTTTTCATCGTCTGAGCACTTTTCCCGACAAAAGGCCCCCCGGAAGCAGTCAGAATAATTCTTCTGACGTCAGCCTTCCTGTGTCCCTCAATGCACTGAAAGATTGCACTGTGTTCACTGTCAACAGGAAGAATCCTTGAGCCGCACCTTCTGGCCTCCTGCATCATGATTCTGCCTGCCATCACCAGTGCTTCTTTGTTTGCAAGTCCGACAGTCCTGCCGGAACGTATGGCGGCCAGTGTCGGCATCAGCCCTGCAGACCCCACAATTGCAGAAAGCACAAAGTCCGAATGTCTGTAGGAAGCAGCCTTAGCAATACCGTCCTGTCCCGACAGGATTCTGGGCGATAGGGATCTCTTTCCCGCTGCCCTCTTTTCAAGTGCACGTGCAGCTCCGGCATCAGCGACCGCCACAATATCAGGGGAAAAAGATCTTATCTGCCTCTCAAGCAGAGTGATATTCTTCCCTGCCGTTAAAACAGCTATCCTGAACTTGTCCCTGTTTCTTGCAACGATATCAAGGGCGTTTCTGCCTATCGAACCTGTCGAGCCAAGAATTGTCAATCGTTTCATAGATTACCTGATCACCGCGGTGATCTTCAGTGCCCAGTAAAGCGCAGGTCCGACAAACAGGGCACCGTCAATCTTGTCGAGAATGCCTCCGTGACCCGGGATCAGTGAGCCTGAGTCCTTCACCCCTGCATCCCGCTTAAACATTGATTCGATGAGATCTCCGACAATCGAGAGACCGCCGATCATTATGCCAATTGATACTGCGAGGGTCATATCGATGTCCAGCAGGAGGGCTTCCAGCAGAAGGGCTCCTGCAGCTCCTCCTGCGACAGACCCGACTGCCCCTGCGACTGTTTTATTCGGGCTGACTTCCCGGTAAAGCTTTCTTTTTCCGAACCCTTTTCCAAGATAGTATGCCATTGAGTCGGAAGCCCATACCGTTGCATACAGGAAAATAATCCATTCAGGACCCGTTTTTCTTATCATAACCTGAAACGACAGCAGTGCAGAAATATAGAGAAGCCCGATAACCGGCACCGAAATATCAGAAAGTGATGAAACAGGATCTTTTTTGAAAAGAAGCCGGATTATCATTACCGCCATTATCGAGAACAATATTGCATCCGTGAGAAGTTCCTGGAGAAAATACGAAACTGCAATGATAGCGAATCCGAAAAAAAGACAGGTGTGCCGTAATATGCCGGACAAGCGGTACATCGAATAAAATTCAGAAAGGGCTATCAGAGATACTGTCATGAGCAGCAGCAGAAAAAACCCCGGTGGGAGGTACATGATATAGAGATACATTGCAGGGAGAAAAATAGCAGCAACAATAAGCCTTTTAAGGTGCATCTGCCCTCACTGGAATGGAACCAAACCTCCGCTCCCTGCGCTGATAAGCCTGTATAGCGAGTAAAAACTCATCCTTTGAGAAATCAGGCCAGAGTGTATCGGTGAAATAGAACTCCGAGTATGCAGCCTGCCAGAGCAGGAAATTGCTGATACGCATTTCACCGCTTGTTCTGATAATAAGATCCGGTGCCGGGATGCCCGCGGTATCAAGGTATGCACTGAACACCTCCTCTGTCAGCTCTTCAGGATTCATCCCTGCAGCAAGCAGTTTCCTCGCTGCCCGGAGAATCTCGCTCCTTCCGCTGTAACTCAGGGCGGTAATAAGTGTCATCCCCTTATTCGATGACGTTTTTTGTTCTGCGTCATGTATGATGCGCTGGATGTTTTCCGGAAGCCTTTCAGTTTCACCTATCGTCCTGAATACTATGTTGTTTTTTATCAATCCGTCGAGTTCCTTCTGCAGATAGACTTCAAGCAGTTTCATCAATGTCTTGACTTCCGAGGAAGGCCTTTTCCAGTTCTCAGTCGAAAAGGCATACAGAGTCAATGCCCTAAGCCCGAGTTCATTGGCAAATTCTATAACTTCCTTTGACCTTTCAACTCCACGCCGATGGCCCTCTATGCGCGGCAGTCCGCGGGATTCAGCCCATCTTCCGTTTCCGTCCATGATGATCCCGACATGCCGGGGTATGCGCCCGCTTAAAAACATCTTGCCCTACATTCCTTTCAGTGAATATATATGAAGTTCTGTCTTTATGGGGTTTTCTCCCTTCAGAATATTGCCGGGTTTGATCCCCAACAGCGGACTTGCAAGGACAATGATTTTATCTCCTGAAACCAGATAGTCGAAAACCGTTCCGCCAATATTATCTATGAGGACTTTTTCTTCCATGCTCAAGCCGTTCCACCAGAAACTGACGATCTGGGACTTTTTGTATCCAAGCCCCTGCACCATACTGAACAACGGTATCCGTTTGACAGAAAGGACTTCCCTGTTTCTCGAGAGCAGTCTGTCCTTCACTGCCCATTCACCCTTGTCCACGAGACCGGAGGGAGATTTTCTCTTGAATGAGGTCAGAAAGCCTCCTGTACCCGTTTTGCTTCTCCATATCTTTGTCCTGTTGCCATCGTAGACACTGATAAACCCGTCTTCATCATATGCGACCAGCAATGTATCCGACATTGTATTATCAACATAGCAAAAATCGTAAATATTTACCCCTCGCGGCAGCTTTTCCGGGCTGCCTTTTTTATATTCCCCGTCCCAGAGAATCTCATAGACATCTCCCGAAAAACCTTCATCCCGTGCATATGCCTGGGCCAGAAGCCTGTTGTCGACCCTGCGCATAAATACCTCTGCCTGGTAAAGAAGGACAAATTCTGCACCCTTCATTTCATAAATAGAAGAGACTATTTCCTCCCCCTTCATTGAGGTAATGATGATTTCATCTCGTCCGTTTCTGTTCAAATCAACAGAATCAAGCCAGATAAAATCATCAAAACTTGACCCCTCAATTCTGAGACCGCCATGCGCAGGCTGCAGGTCAACACCCAATGTATATATCTTCACAACCTTTTCCGAACCGAAAACAATCTCCTCTGTCCCGTCTCCGTCAGTGTCTGACACGATCATCAGTTTTGCATCGGAGGGCAAGTCAATGCTTAACGTTGCCTGTCCCCTGTGTGTGGTGAAAAATTCTTCACCAAACCGTAACTCTTTCACATGGGCGGTATCAACAGAAGTTTTTATCTCGGCAAATTTCAGACCGTCAGAAACCCAGAATAATCTCTGCACGAGAATAGTGCCTGATTCCGTCGCTTCAGCGGCTAAAAGGAGGGCAACATCTGCCTGCAATCTTTTTGCCTCTTCAATAACAACCACCGGATCTTCTGTTTCAATAGCGGTATCAAGTATGGTAAACCGGCCTGTTTCCTTGAGCTTCCGGTAGTAGGAATCGGCCAGATACCAGTCGATACCCTTTGCCTGGCAGAAAAGAAGGGGTATCCTGTTCCCCGAAATCCTTATCTTATCACCCTCCTGTGTCTCGCCCTTGATAACTTCCCCGGAGGAAAAACCCTCGTGCACCTCTCTGATCTCAAGTATGCCGACCAGAGATTCAAGCCTGCCGAGGGGTTCTTTTGTAACCGGGTGCCTGAACGGAGCTGTTTCTCTCAGAATATGAAACCTCATTCCTGCCTTTACCAATTCTTTTGTCCCAAGGTCAACCGAGACGTTCCGGCCTTCCACAGCAGTGATCGTTCCGGTCAGAGGATTAAAATACGAGAGGGTTTCATCTCTCATGGTATCAATGGAATTTCCTTCTGCACATACAGGATATGGCAGATGGCAAAAAACTCCCGCCAGCACTACCAGAAGAAAAAATGATATGCTTTTCAACGGATGCATCGCTTTCTCTGATTTCTGATTTCTTATTTCCCCGCCCTCCTTATATCATTTCCCTGCATGCGGCTGCCAACACGCAGAAGCAGAAACCCTGTTTTCTGCACCTTCTCCCGCACTGCTTCGATATGCCAGGGAACCTTAATAATCTCCGCGGTACCATTCTCAGGCTTTACCAGCTTCCTTTGCGAGTCGGTCGAGGACACCGTTTAAAAAAGAGGCTGACTCCAGGGATGAATATTTCTTTGCTATTTCCAGCGCCTCGTTAATGGTAACGGCGGAAGGGATATCCTTTCTGAAAAGTATTTCGAAAGCTGCAAACCTCAGTATCGTCCTGTCAACCGAAGCCATCCTTTTCAGCAGCCAGTGCTCTGTAACCTTTTCAATCATCCTGTCGATTTCGCTGATATGCTCCAGAGTCCCCCTTACCAGATCCTCGGTAAACCCTCTTGTTTCCTTCTGATCTTTCTTGCTCGACCAGAATTCCTCTGTTTCCCTCAAGTCGATTTTCTTCTCGGTAAAATCAATCTGAAAAAGCAGCTGCAGCGCGTATTCCCTCGCCTTGCGACGCTTCATGATTGATCGGCAGATACTACACCGGATACAGAGGCTGACAGTCCTGTCCCCCCCCTGACTTCAGTGTAATATCTGCAGCACGCCGCCATCACAGTTTCTTCAGGAGCTGCGCCATCTCGATGGCAGTCATTGCCGCATCCCACCCTTTGTTCCCGCTCTTCGTCCCGGCTCTTTCAACAGCCTGTTCTATGGTATCACAGGTGATAATGCCAAACGCTATCGGAATGCCCGTCTCCATCGATGCGGAAGCAATCCCCTTTGACACCTCTGCAGCAATATATTCGAAATGGGGAGTCGCACCTCGTATGACCGTGCCAAGGCATATGATCGCATTATATGCACCCTTGAGCGCCATCTTCCTTGCCACCATCGGAATCTCGAAGGAACCGGGGACTTTCACGGTTTCGATATCGTCCTGTTTTGCCCCATGCCTTAACAGCGCATCGATAGCCCCGTCAAGAAGTTTCGCAGTTATAAATTCATTGAATCTGCTCAACACAATACCGAACTTCAAACCTTTTGCCTGAAGCTCACCTTCAAATGTTTTCATCGGAACCTCCCTCAACACAAAGCTCAGAGATTCAGGAAGCATCGGGCTGCATGCACTCTTCCCGGCCTCCTGACCCTTCAAGCCTTTTATTTATACGTTATTCAGCATATGCCCGAGTTTCTTCTTCTTTGTCTTCAGATAGACAATATTCCTGTCAGTGGGGCTCGTTTCAATCGGTACTCTTGATATCACCTTAAGGCCGTATCCTTCAAGCCCGACAATCTTTTTCGGGTTGTTCGTCATGAGCCTCATCTTCTTAACGCCGATATCAACAAGAATCTGCGCTCCTATTCCGTAGTCCCTGAGGTCCGGCTTGAACCCGAGCTTTATATTCGCTTCAACAGTATCAAGCCCCTTATCCTGCAGCTCGTATGCTTTCAGCTTATTGATAATACCGATGCCTCTGCCTTCCTGTTTCATGTACAGAATCACTCCCTTGCCCTCTTTCCTGATCATCTCCATTGCCTTATGGAGCTGCTCTCCGCAATCACACCTTTCCGAAGCAAACACATCGCCGGTCAGGCATTGTGAGTGAACCCTCACCAGCACCTCATCATCAGGTTTTATCTCACCCTTTACAAGCGCGATATGCACATTGCTGTCTATTTCATTGGCATAGGCAACCGCGGTGAAATCCCCCCCGTACAGGGTCGGCAGATTCACTTCTGCGAGTCTTCTGACAAACAGCTCAATCCGCATTCTGTACTTGATCAGGTCCTTAATCGTGACTATCTTCAGGTTATGCTTTTTGGCAAATTCTGTGAGTTCCGGTACCCTTGCCATTGTTCCGTCATCGCTCATGATTTCGCAGATCACCCCGGCCGGAGAGAGCCTGGCCAGCCGCGCAAGATCAACAGACCCCTCTGTCTGACCAGCCCTCTGAAGCACTCCCCCGGGTTTTGATTTGAGAGGAAAGACATGCCCGGGTCGTGCAAGATCTTCGGGCATCGACTTCGGGTCAATCGCTGTCAGTATCGTCCTTGCCCTGTCAGCAGCCGATATCCCTGTAGTCACACCTCTTTTTGCTTCGATCGAAACTGTAAATGCAGTGCCGAACGGCGAGGTATTTTCATCTGTCATCATCGGGAGGCTGAGTTCTTCAACGCGCTCGGGAGTCAGAGAAAGGCAGATGAGCCCCCTGCCGAACTTAGACATGAAATTTATTGCTTCCGGCGTTACCTTTTCTGCAGCCATGCAGAGGTCGCCCTCATTCTCCCTGTCCTCGTCGTCAACAAGGATTACCATCTTCCCCTCGGCTATATCGTCCAGTGCTTCATCGACTGTATTGAACTTGTATTTCTCCATAGCTGATTTCATGGATGGACCCTGCGGGTTATCTGAAAGCAGTGCAAAATCCGCTGCTTCCTGCCTCTGATCCTATCCGTGCAAATACCCTCCTTCTGTTAATGTCTTTAAAAGTCCTGCGTCTTTATTCTTTCTCTCCAAAAAACGGGCAACGTATTTCCCGAGGATATCGGCCTCAAGATTGACCGTATCATTGGGACCTTTGAACCCGAGAGTCGTAATCTTTGCGGTGTGAGGGATTATCACCAGTGTAAAGCTGTCCTTCAGTATATCAACAACCGTAAGGCTAATACCATCCACAGCAACCGATCCCTTTTCCACCAGGAAATCGATAACCTGGGCAGGAGCCTCAATCTCAAAATGCAGCATGTTTCCCATGGTCCTCTTTGACCTGATCCTGCCCACTGCATCCACATGTCCGGTCACAAAATGACCACCGATCCTTGAATCCGGACTCAGGGATGGCTCAAGATTGACCCGGTCACCGTTTCTGAGGGTTCCAAGGTTTGTACTCCTCAGGGTTTCCTCCGAAAGATCAAAAGAGAGTTCCCTGCTTCCCTTATTCACCACTGTCAGGCATACCCCGTTGACAGAGATGCTGTCCCCAAGCCTTGCCGACTGAAATATATCCCCGGCTTTTAGTGACAGAACCGCACCACCGCTCCGTTTTTTGACTGATACGACTTCACCTGTCTCAAGCACCAGCCCGGTAAACATATCATTCCTCTATATTAAGGGTAAAATCTAATTGTTTCTGATATAAGCCGAACAAGTCAACGGTCTCGGACCACGATGTCTTCACGCGGACAGTTCTTTCTGTTTTTATGACAGTAATATCCTGTGCCCCGACAGGGATCCTGAGTTCCTGCGATCGTTCAACAATCTGTGCTTTTGTTCTTTCAGCATCTCCGACACTTATCCTTGCCAGATCCCTCACATCTGACTTGAAGGCAGAGTACCGGTAATAGGGCATGCCGAACTGAAACCCTGAATATACAAGCACTGCAAGAACAAGCATGACAAAGACAAATTTCACAAACCCTTTTTCATTGCTCAGTACCTTCATTGTATTAACCTCCCGATCCTGTTGAATCTCACCCAGTTATCCGGGTCCCAGGACCAATAGATAATAAGCGCCTTGCCCCGTATCTCCTTCAGGGGCACAAAACCCCAGTATCTGCTGTCATAACTCTGGTCACGGTTATCCCCCATGACAAACAATGTGCCTTCCGGCACGGTTACCGGGTCGAAGTTGTCCCTTGCATCAAATCCTCCCGGCCGTACGAACTTGTCATAGTGGCGGACGTATGGCTCATTTAACGGTTTTCCGTTCACATACACAACCTTGTTCCGTTCTTCAATCACATCGCCTTCGGTAGCAACTACCCGCTTGATAAAATCCTTTTCAGGGTTTTCCGGATACCTGAAGACTATGATATCTCCTTTTCCGGGTTCACTGAACGAGAGGATTTTTGTGTCTGTAAACGGAATCTTTGTACCGTATATGAACTTGTTGACAAGGATATGATCTCCGATCAGAAGGGTCGGGATCATTGAACCCGACGGTATCTTGAACGCCTGGACAACATATGCCCGTATCAAGAGCGCAAGTATCAGTGCAGTGATGATAGCCTCTGTATATTCCCACAACAGCCGTTTTTTGCTTTTCACTCAAAAATCCTCCTTAAAGTTTCCCTCTATGCCTTGCTGCCCTTTGTCTGTAGCATCTGAAACACCAGACCTGCTGCCCCAGTAATCCCTGCATCATCCATCAGTGAAGAGGGAACAATCCTCACCCGGTCAAAGAGTTCCTTCAGGGCCTGCCTTGATGCCTCCCGTATCGCTTCCTGGACGTATATGTCCCAGGCTCCGGTAAGTCCCCCTGCCAGTATGATCGCATCGGGGCTCATGATGTTGATAATATTCGCAATCCCGACGCCCAGATAGCGGCCTGCGTTTTTCAGGAGTTCCCTTGCCAGATTATCGCCGTCAAGAGCAGCCTGGTATATATTCTCGGTGGTAATCTTATACAGATTGCCACCGCATATCCCCCTTAGAAGGCTCTCCCTGCCTTTCTCAAGAACAGAGACAGCCTGGGAAAGGATAGCCCTGACCGAGGCATAGGACTCGAGACAACCCGAATTGCCGCACGGACATTTTTCTCCACCTGCATTTATGCTCATATGTCCTATTTCTGCAGAAACATCCAGAAGTCTGTTATTGAAGATAATCCCTCCTCCAATCCCTGTACCGAGGGTAAAAAGCACAAAATTCGAGAATTCCCTGCCTGCACCAACCCATTTTTCGCCAAATGCCGCAGCATTCGCGTCATTTTCAATACAAACCGGCACCCCGAATTTTTCCCGGATTTCCCCGATGAGGTCGATTTTCTCCACCGCATGCAGGTTCGGAGATATCAGTACCTTCCCGTTTTCTCTGTCTATGAGACCGGCGACTCCGATTCCGATTCCGGCAATATCGTCAGAAAAGAGCCCACCTGCAGCCTGAAAGATGGAATCGAGTATTTTTTCTGACGTGGGCTCCTTCACCCTTTTTACCATTTCCCCATCATTCGAGACAAGGCCGACTCTCAGATTTGTACCACCCAGATCTATTCCAATTGCATATTTCTTTGCCATGGTTACTCCTCCCGGTACACTTCTATTGCAACCTCAGGACACATTTGCGCACAGATTGTACATCCCGTACACTTTTCAGGATGCCGGGCAGTTGTTGGGAAAAAACCTTTTTTATTGAATTTCTCTTCTATCCCGATTACCCCCAAAGGACATGCATCCACACAATAGCAGCATCCCTTGCAAGAATCCTTATCGATAATAATCATCCCTTTCATGCGTGAGTTTCGATGAGCTCCCGCGCGTGTTTCAGTGAGACATCCGTGATTTTTCCACTCAGCATCCGGGCGATCTCATTCAATCTCTCATCGCCCTGCAGTGCTCTTGCCTCCACATAAACCCTTCCATTCCTCTGCGATTTTTCTATCTTCAGGTGCACATCTCCCATAGAAGCTATTTGGGGAAGATGGGTCGTACAAAGAACCTGGTGCCTGTGTGCAATGCCCCGCAGTTTCTTCCCGACACTGCCGGCGGTCTTGCCCCCGATCCCTGCGTCAACCTCATCGAATATCAGGACAGATATGTTGTCAAACTCTGCAAGAGTGCTTTTGAGCGCAAGCATGACGCGTGACAGTTCTCCGCCGGATGCAATCTTTGCCAGAGGCTTTGGGGGTTCCCCCGGATTTGCAGAAAAAAGGAATTCCACCCTGTCATACCCGTGAGGGGCAACCGCTGTCTTCTCGAAGCCGATGACAAATTCCGCCCTGCTGAACGCAAGATCCTTCAATTCATGCGCAATATGCCTTTCCATTGCCTTAGTAGCCTTCTTTCTCTGTGCGGAAAGGTGGCCGGCAGCAGAAAGGAGCATCTGTTCTTTCCGCCCGAGGTCATCTTCAAGGGCATCAAGCCGCTCGTCAACAGACTCGAGTTCCCTGAGTTCTCTTGCCGCTTCTTTCCTGAATCGTATGATATTTTCGATACCTTCCCCGTATTTTTTTTCCAGTTTTTGCAGGGCTTCGAGCCTCTCGAGAACTGCATCAAGCTTCTCCGGCCCCGTGTGATACTTTTCCTTCAGCTGTCTGAGGGATATCGCAGCTTCCTCAACCAAAGGGTGGGCAGATTCGAGTATATGCAGGATATCAGATACCCTGTGGTCGATGGAGGACATTTCCCTTACCTTACTTATTATAGACGAAAGCTTTTCGATACATGAACCTTCAGCCCCATAAATGAGCCCGTATGCCTCTTCCGAACGTTCATTCAACCTTCTGATATTCGAGAGGATCGCTTTCTGTTCAGTCAGATCTTCCTTTTCTCCCGGTGTCAGAGACGCAGTATCTATCTCGTGAATCTGGAATCTCAGGAGATCAATCCTGTAAGCCCTTTCTTTTATCTGCTGTCTCAGTGCTTCTCTCTCCTGTTTCAGGCCTTCCACATCTTTATAGAGAGTCCGGACATTTTCACCATCCTCCCGCAGATTACCAAAAGCATCAAGGAAATCCCTGTGTTTCTCAATGGAAAGAAGGCTCTGGTGTTCATGCTGCCCGTGAATTTCCACGAGCGACCTTCCCACCTGAGCGAGGCTCTGCAGGCTGACCATGGCGTCGTTTATATATGATCTGCTTTTGCCTGTCGCTGAGACCGACCTTCTGAGAATAAGGGCATCAGCCACATCGAGCCCGATATCAGGCAATCTGTGAGTATTCTCTACTTCAAAATAGGCCTGCACCATCGCCTCTTTTTCTCCGGTTCTCACAAGGTCCGACTGTGCTCTGCTTCCAAGAACAAGATTGAGGGAATCAACTATGATGGATTTCCCGGCACCTGTCTCGCCGGTAAGTACATTGAATCCCTTTTCAAACCTGATCTGCAGGTCATCAACGATAGCAAGATTCTTTATTCTGAGTTCCTTTAGCATCCAGTTGGTTGTCACAGAGATTTGCATACATAAACAGCAAAAATAATGCAGATGTTGCGGAAATACCTCTCACAACATCTGCATTATCAGGAATATTTTACACTAAACGCTTTCTCTGCGCCGGTATATGTTTCCCATGTGACCTCGACAGACGAAACACTCGCCCCGGGAGGGCCGATGTTACACTGCTGAATTGCCTTTCTGATAATCTCTTTATCGCCCTCAAAAAGTGCTTCCACCCGGCCGTCCCTGAGGTTCCTGACCCATCCGCACAGGCCAAGTCCAAGTGCCAGTTCCCTGGTGAAAGCACGATAAAATACCCCCTGCACCCGGCCGTCGATAAATACATGAGCCCTTGCCTTTTCCATAGGATTACAAAAAATTATAGCATACTTGCCTGTTACAACTCTCCGAGGTAGACCTTTTTTACCTGTTCATTATTCAGGAGGTCATATCCCATTCCCTCGAGCGATATCCTGCCGTTTTCAAGCACATACCCCCTGCTGGAAAGGTTCAGGGCAGCCCGGGCATTCTGCTCAACGAGGAGTACGGTTACTCCCTCCCTGTTGATCTCTTTAATAGTCCTGAAGATTTTGCTTACAATGATCGGTGCAAGTCCCAGAGAAGGTTCATCCAGAAGCAGGAGTTTCGGCCTTGACATAAGTGCCCTGGCGATCGCAAGCATCTGCTGTTCACCTCCGCTCAGGGTTCCTCCGAGCTGCCGGCTTCTCTCTTTCAATATGGGGAAGAGGGCGTACACCTGCTCGAGTGAGGCCGAAAAGTGTTCTTTTGAAGAAAATGATCCCATTTCAAGATTCTCTCGTATGGTAAGCTTGGGGAAAATCCTTCTTCCCTCAGGTACCTGGCTGATACCGAGTTCCACAATCCTGTGGGGCGCGACTCCCGCAATGCTATATCCCTCAAAAAACACTTCTCCCGATTGTGGCTTGAGAATGCCGGATATGGTCATGAGGGCAGTGGATTTTCCTGCCCCGTTATTGCCGATCAGGCATACAATCTCGCCTTTCCTGACTTCCAGATGAATGCCTTTCAGGGCCTCAATGGGACCGTAGAATGTGTGCACACTGTTCAGCAGAAGCATATCAGTCGTTTCTTCGGACATTACACAAGAACACCAAGAAAACCTGCCCTGGACTCAATGTATTTGAACTCTGCGATGATAGTTGATCCTTCACTGTGCAGGGCAATCCGTCTGCCCCCGGAAACGTACATAACCGTGTTCCGTAATGCACGGACTGACACATATCACGAATACTCCTTCCCGAGATAGGCCTCGATGACCGTCTGATCATTGCGTATTTCAGAAGGCTGTCCTTCTGCGATCTTCACTCCGTGATTCAGCACAGCAATCCTGTCGGATATCTCCATGACGACTTTCATGTCATGCTCGATGATCAGGACAGTCTTGCCAAACCCCTTAATGTTCTTTATAAGTTCCATTACCTTCAGCGTCTCCTGCGGGTTCATCCCTGCGGTAGGTTCATCAAGCAGTATCAGCATCGGTTCTGCCGCCAATGCCCTTGCAATTTCGAGCCTTCTCTGGGCGCCATACGGAAGGCTTCCGGAAACCGTGTCTGAATACTCCGATAATCCCACAAAATCGATGTATTCAAAGGCTTTTTCTCTGATGATTCGCTCTTCATCGCGGAAACTCCTCCACCGTGCGACTGCGCTAAGGAGCCCTGCCCGTGTCCTGCAATGCTGGGCAACCATGACGTTTTCGATAACAGACATGTCTCTGAACAGTCTGATATTCTGAAAGGTCCTTGCTATTCCGAGCCGCACGATATCATGAGGCAAAAGCCTCCCGATATCCCTGCCTGCAAAACGGATTGTTCCCTTCGATGGTCTTGCAAGGCCGGTCAGGCAATTGAAGAATGTGGTCTTTCCGGCGCCGTTCGGGCCGATAATACTCATAATGAGGCCTTCCTTTACCTTCAGGGTTATCTCTTCGATCGCCCTGATACCGCCGAAATGCATTGATATATCCCTAACTTCTAAGAGAAACACCTTTTCCTCCGAAGAGCCCCTGCGGTCTGAAGACCATCAGAAGCACAAGCCCCGCACCAAGCAAAAGCATCCGGTAAAGCTGCACTTCCCGTAGAATCTCAGGCAGCAACACTAGGATGACAGAACCGATAATCACGCCTGCGATGCTGCCAATTCCGCCGAGAATGACCATGCAGAGAATAAGGACGGACTCCATGAACGTAAAACTCTCAGGAGATATGAACTGCATCTTCCCCGCAAATACCGCGCCTGCAAGGCCTGCCCAGAACGCACCGAAGGCAAAGGCATAGAGTTTATACATTGTGGTGTGAATGCCCATCACGGATGCGGCTATCTCATCCTCCCGAATCGCCACCCATGCCCTCCCGATCCTGGAGGCATAGACCCTTCTGGTAACAAAGAAGGTTATGAGGACAAACACAAGGACAAGATAGTAATAGTGCGTCAGTGTTCCGAACGAGACCGACAAGATTGAAGGTGGCTCGATTCCTGAAAGGCCGTTCGGCCCCCTTGTCAGGCTGTCCCAGTTATTCAGGATGAGCCTGGTTATTTCTCCAAATCCAAGGGTAACGATGGCAAGATAGTCTCCTCTCAGCCTCAACGCAGGAACCGCCAGCAGGAAACCTGCCGCGGCGGAAAGCCCTACTGCCAATGGCAGCGCGGGCCAGAAGCCAATCCCGGCATGTATGTTGAGAAGCGCATATGTATATGCGCCTATGGCATAAAAAGCTACAAAACCCAAATTGAGAAGGCCTGCAAATCCTACTACGACGTTCAATCCGAGCGCAAGTATCATATAAATTCCCACGAGAACCGCAACATCGATGAAATAATCCCTGAGCATGAAAGGCAGGATAAGAATACCCACCAGCAGAACGTACTGCAGAATCTTTTTCGAACGGCACGAGCATAACCCTGAAGCTTCTATCCTGTGCCGCATGGAGCCGGCCAGTACGAGGATTTTTTTTGATAATCCGGAGATATATTTTGCCGAGATGAAGATACAGGAAAAAACTGCAAAAGAGACCAACGCTGCTTTCCATCCCTTAAACGGGAAAAAAAGCAGGGACAACCACAATGCTATTATCAGGGGGTTGGCTGTCCTGAGAAATCTCTCTTTCAGAGATGTTCCCTGCGATATGAGATCTGCCACTGCTTACACCTTCTCCAGTTCTGCCTTTCCAAAAAGCCCACCCGGCTTTACCAGCAGCACGATAATCAGGAGGATAAACGCGTATGCATCCTTGTATTCGCTCGACAGGTAACTGCTGCCGAAGCTTTCCACAAGGCCGAGCAGGATACCACCGAACATCGCCCCGCGAATACTGCCAATCCCTCCGAGGACTGCTGCAGTAAACGCCTTAATGCCGGCGATATACCCGATCGAATAATTCACAAGCCCGTAATACATCGCGACCATAAGTCCGGCAACCGCTGCGAGTCCGGATCCAATGACAAATGTGAGAGAAATGACGGTGTCGATATTGATGCCCACAAGCGATGCCATTACTTTGTCCTGGGCAACCGCTCTCATCGCCTTGCCCATTCTCGTCTTTCGTATAAACACGCGCAACGCTATCATCAATACGATCGAAACGACTATTATCGTAATCTGCAGATAGGTCATCCTCACAGACAGGAATTCAAGGCCTGCGGCTCCGAAAAGATGCGGAAAGACCTTGTCGGTAGCTCCCTGAGTAAGCATGACATAGTTCTGCAGGAATATGGACATCCCGATCGCGCTGATAAGAGGGCTCAGCCTCGGAGCTTTTCTCAACGGCTTATATGCGATTTTTTCGATTGTGAACCCGTAGGCAGCACAAAAGAGTACCGAAAGCATGAAGGTGAGCATGAGCGCAAGCGGCAGGTTGTATGCAGTCAGACCGGCAGCGGTGAAAAAGGCGAAGAAAATAATTCCAAGATATGCACCGAGCATGTATATCTCTCCGTGCGCAAAATTTATCAATTCGAGGATGCCGTAGACCATGGAATACCCCAGTGCGATAAGCGCATACACACTGCCCAGGGTCAGCCCGTTTACCAGTTGCTGCAAAAACATGATGAATTTTAGCAGAAAAAACCTGAGAGAGCAAAGCGCGCAGGATACCGTTGACTAACGGATATACATACCATATAAAATATGCATAATGTCAATGAAGGACTATTTCCTCAGCCTTTCCCTCAATAAAAAACTCATCGGGATGATGTTGCTCCTGAGCCTGATTCTTGTCTCGGTCCTGACATTTCTCTATGCACAATCCGAAAAAGTCCTGCTCGAAGAACTCGAAAAACAGACTGCGGAACTCTCAAAGGCGATTCAGGTCGGCGTTGAAGAGGTCACCAGCAAGGGGTATACTGACGAAGTCAGGCTGCAGAATTATCTGAAGCAACTGAACACGAAAGGGGTCAGGGAAATATCCATAATAAGCAACACGGATGAGATAGTCGCGAGCACAAACCCGGCCAGGGTCGGCGAGGAGCTCGGCCCCACAAAAAAGGAGCGCATCATAAAGGCAGAACTCGGGGAGCCGGTATCAAAAGAGGGCAAGGTCTATAATGTCATCCTCCCGGTCGTTGCAGGCAATGAACATTACGGATATATCCATCTCAAGATAAATGCTGAAGACTTCTCGGATATTCTGACAAACAACGCAATACAAAGGGTTGTCGCAACATCTCTGGTATTCGGACTTGGAATTGTCCTTGCGGCTCTGCTCTCGTGGTTTTATACAAAACCGATACATAATGTCGTCAACGCAGCCCGCTCTGTCGCGGCAGGTGATCTGTCCATGGAACTTTACACTGACCGGAAAGATGAGATAGGGGAACTGACACAGACTTTCAACTATATGGTGCAGAAACTCAGGGAAGAGCGTGCACTCGAGGAGAAACTGCGGGAAGCAGAGCATCTTTCGGGCATCGCACAACTGGCAAAGGGTATTGCGCATGAGATACGGAACCCACTGAATTTCATCAGCCTGTCGATCGATCACCTAAAAACAAAACACGCGCCTGCAGAAGAAAAAGACAGGGTGGTATTTGAATCGCTTATCACAAGCATAAAACATGAAATCCAGAGACTGAATAAGCTTGTCGGCGATTTCCTCGATTACGGGAAACCGTTAAAGCTCAGCCTGCAGGAGGTCAACCTTGCAGGTCTCATAAAGGAAATTATTTCCCTTGTATGGGCAAAGGCAGAGAAAGACGGGATCAGGATACATTTCCTTGATCAGGGAATTCCAAAACTTTCAGTTGATCCGGAACTCCTCAAGACATGTATTCTCAATATTGTCCTGAATGCATTCCAGGCGATGCCGTCAGGAGGGAAACTCTCGATAGATGCAAAGAAATCTCAGCACAAGGTTTACATCGTCATTGAAGATACGGGAATCGGTGTCCCAAAGGAAAACCTGCCGAAACTGTTCGATCCGTTTTTCTCGACAAAAAGCACCGGACTCGGACTCGGACTTGCTATGACCAGACGGGTTATCGAAGAACACGGAGGAAAGGTCGACTTCCAGAGTGAAGAAGGCAGGGGAAGTATAATAACGATATCTTTACCTGTCAGGTAAAGCGGAAATATCTGCCGCTTCCTGTATCAAAAAAACGGTGACGCGGCTGGAGGAACCCATGGCTGTCATATTGATAATAGATGATGAACCCCTGCAAAGGGATATCCTGAAGACGATACTTGACGATGAAGGATATGAGACTTATACCGCTGCTTCCGGTGAAGAAGGATTACGGCTTCTCGGTGAAATAAAGCCTGATGTCATACTCACTGACCTGAAGATGGAAGGCATTGATGGCATAGAATTCATCGAATCAATGCCTGATGCATACTTTACTCCTCCGGTAATCGTGATGACCGCATACGGAACTATTTCGTCTGCCGTTGAAGCAATCAAAAAGGGGGCATTTGACTATTTTACCAAGCCGCTTGATAAGGATCTGCTCCTGATTACCGTAAAAAGGGCGGCGGAAAAAGCCGAACTGCTGAAGGAAAATCTCCAGCTTCAGAAGGCACTGTTTGACAGATTCAAAATAGAAGGCATTGTAGGCAAGTCCCGCAAAATGGTGGAAGCAATGGAGATCATGAAAAAGGTCTCCTCAAGCTCTGCAACGGTTCTCATCTTCGGGGAAAGCGGTACCGGGAAGGAGCTGGTTGCAAGGGCCATTCATTATAACAGCCAGCGGAAGGCCAGGCCCTTCTTCGCGGTAAACTGTGCGGCAATCCCGGAAAACCTCATTGAGAGTGAACTTTTCGGCTATGAACCCGGGGCCTTTACCGGTGCAACAGCAAAAAACATCGGGCTTTTTGAAGCCGCAAACGGCGGCACCATGTTCCTGGATGAGGTCGGCGACCTGCCCCCGCTGACACAATCAAAAATCCTGCGGGTACTCCAGGAAAAAGAGCTGCGCAGGCTCGGGAGCCGTGAGAATATCAAGGTGGACGTAAGGATTCTGGCAGCGACAAACAAGGATCTTGAAAAAGAAATCGCCAGCAAAAATTTCAGGGAGGATCTCTATTATCGGCTCAAGGTGATTACGATTGAACTGCCTCCCCTGCGTGAAAGAAGAGAAGATATCCCTGATCTGGTCACTTTTTTCATAAAAAAATACAATCAGGAGTTCGGCAAAAGGATTAAGGGCATCGAGGAAAACGCCCTGAAGGCGATCAGGGAATACCACTGGCCAGGAAATATACGACAACTTGAATCCGTTATTGAGCGGGCGGTCCTGATGTGCGACACTTCCAACATCAGCCTTAAGGATATCAAAAGCGAGCTGAGATTCTTTCAGGATAAGGACGTCCTCGATTTCGAACTGCCGGACGAGGGCATAGATATTGAGGAACTCGAGAAAGATCTTTTGCGGAAGGCAATGCACAAGGCAAATGGCGTCGCAGCAAAAGCAGCCAAGCTACTGGGGATGAGCTATAAGACGTTCTGGTACCGGTGGGAAAAGCTCAACCTTCAATCCCCAAAAAAGGATTCCCTTTCCTAAAAGAGGAAGAGGAGATATTCCACCTTCCGTTATTTATAAGCCTTTTCCCCCCTGGCATGCAGCTTGCTATCCTCCTTCCTGCTGAAATCATTGATTGCAGATGCTCAGTACACACGACAATTGAAAGGAGGTGATTTTGATGAAGAAAGCAGTCGCGATTATCGTTTCAGTCCTCTTCGTATTTGCCATTACCTCAGTGTCCTTCGCAACAGAGAAGGCTGCCTCTGCTCCGGCAGAGAAGAAAGCGGCCCCTGTAACGATGGAGGAGAAGAAGGCCCCTGCAAAGATCAAGCAGGTCACCGGTCCGGTCACCGCAATTGATGCAAAGGCCAAGACAATCACCATCAAAGGCAGAAAAGGCGATGTCACAGTCAGCACCGATGACAAGACAAAGGTTGTAATTGGCAAGGATGCGAAGACAGTCGGTGATGTGAAGACTGGAGACAAGGTAACGGCGAAATATTCAGAGGCTGACGGCAAGAATGTAGCAAAAAGTATTGCCATTAAGCCAGCAGTGACCGCAGTGCCTGCCGAGAAAAAGACCGAGGCACCGAAGCCGGCAGAAAAAAGATAATACTTGCCTTACAGAAAATAGGGCACTGAAAAAGTGCCCTATTTTTTTCTTGCCGATTTCACCTTCTCAACGGTGTCCCGGACACGGTACTCATAAAAAACATGGAGCTTGTTCAGCACTTCCGGATATCTCTCAAACACATCCTCCAGAAGCGGTTTGTTGAACTCAAGGATTTCTATACTCCCCGAAGCAAATACAGAGGCTGTTCTCGGTCTTCCGGTCAGAAAAGCAACTTCACCAAATACATCACCGGGGGAAAGGGTTGCGAGCTGAATCTCCCTGCCGAACATACGCGTAACAACAATCGCATGTCCTGACTTAATAAGGAAAACGGCGTCTCCCGAATCTCCTTCTTCTATGATGCAGTATCCGGAAGGATAATTCCGCGGGCTGGCTTTTTCGATCAACCGTATTATTTCTTCAGGCGGCAGCGAATCGAATACTGCGGGGATATAGAATGTCTCTTCCTGCCGTACATCGTCAGCGTCTGATGCTGCCGGTTCAGGTTTGATAAAGCGGTCCTGCAACTCCTCCTCTTCTCCCGGTACAAGCGGCAGCCCCTTTTCTTCCTCAGGTTTCTCTTCGTCAGACTGGGCAGCGGCAGAAAAATGCCACGCACTCTTCTGTCCCGCAACCTCTGCTTCCAGCATCAGTTCCCGTGACAGCTTCAATGCCTCTTCGTTCTCAGGATCGATCCTGAGGATTATCTTGTAGAGGGCAATTGCCCTGTGCAGGAAACCCTGCTTCTTGAGAAGCCATGCGGACCTGTGATAGGCCGAAACAGCATCAACTGTCTTCCCCATCCGCTGATAGATATCCCCGAGTTTCAGTTCAACCCTAGGATTGGCCTTTTCAATCACCGTCAGACGCTGCAGACATGCTTTTGCCTGTCCCCAATCCTGCTTCTTCACTGCGTTATAGTACAGTTCCCAGAATTTTTCGCTCATGGCATCTCTCCGCAAAACTTCATATACCCGGTTATCACACCCTTCATATTTTCTCTCTGGCTATAGTATATAATATACAATTCAAGAAACCAGGAGGCAGCATTGAAAAAAAAGATGACTTTTAAACTTTCTTCCCGAATACAACATCTCCCTCCGTACCTCTTCGCATCCATAGATAAAATGAAGCATAACGCACTTGCAAAGGGTATTGACCTTATAGACCTGAGCATCGGTGACCCTGACATCCCGACTCCGTCCCCCATCGTCAACGCAATGAAGAAGGCTGTCGCAAAACCTGTTCATCACCGTTATCCGTCTTACGAGGGAATGATCTCCTACCGTGAAGCAGTCGCCGGATGGTATAAAAAACGGTTCAATGTCAGGCTTGATCCCGTTGCAGAGGTCCTCTCCCTTATCGGCTCAAAAGAAGGCATCGGGCATATGCCACTGGCGTTTGTAAACCCCGGAGACACGGTTCTCGTTCCTTCACCGGGGTATCCCGTATATTCCATCGGCACTCTTTTTGCGGGTGGAGAGAGTTACTTTATGCCGCTCACGGAAGAAAACAGATTCCTGCCTGATCTGGATGCGATACCGAAAAAAATATTGCAGAAAGCCAAGCTCATCTTTATTAACTATCCCAACAATCCAACTGCAGCCACTGCACCCAGGGAATTCTTCGAGGAAATCATCAGGATTGCCCTCAGATACAATATCATTGTCTGCCACGACGCCTCGTACACAGAGATCTACTATGAAAGAAAGCCCCTGAGCTTTATGCAGATCCCCGGAGCAAAAGACGTTGGGATCGAATTCCATTCTCTGTCCAAAACCTATAACATGACCGGCTGGAGGATAGGGTTTGCCGTTGGAAACAGTGAGATTCTTGCAGGTCTCGGAAAAATAAAGACCAATCTTGATTCAGGAGTATTTCAGGCAATACAGGAAGCAGCCATAGTTGCACTGGATATGCACCAAGAAAGCCTCCAGCGGATAAGAAAAATCTATCAGCAGAGACGCGATGTCATGTATGGCGGACTGAAGAAAATCGGGATGCAGCTCATGAAACCAAATGCCACATTTTATATTTGGGGAAAGGTACCCGGTCGCTTTGATTCCATGAGCTTTGTATCCCATATGCTGGACACGGCAGGGGTGCTCGCGACCCCTGGCAACGGATTTGGTGCTGCAGGAGAAGGATATGTGAGATTCGCCCTCACAGCCAAAGCTGACAGAATACAGGAAGCGGTCAACAGAATCGAAAAGATCCTGTAGGGCTCTTGCATCCTCACAGGAGGCGTAACGCCTCCTGCGCTCAGGAACAGGAAATAACCAATGGCGCTTGTCCAGCGATTCTTTAACTGTCCGGATTTTCGATGAATTTTTCCTGGTTCAGGGTTTTTCCGATTGCTTTTTTTTGCGCGAAATGTCTATTGTATATTTAGGTATCGGTTCAAACCTCGGAAACAGAGAAAAAAACTGTCTTCATTCCATAGAGCTTCTTCAAAATAGGGGGGTATCCGTCAGGAAGAGGTCTTCCATGCATGAGACAGCACCATGGGGAGTGGAAAATCAGCCTCCGTACCTGAACATGGCAATAGAAGTCGAGACAGAACTCGGGCCTGAAGCCCTTCTGCATGTTTTGCAGGACATTGAATCTGAAGTTGGCCGTGCAAAAACATACCGATGGGGTCCGCGCGTTCTTGACCTTGATATACTGCTCTTCAATCAGCTTGTGATGAACACTGAAGAGCTGACAATTCCCCACCCGTATATGCACCAGAGGGTTTTTGTCCTGAGGCCGCTGAATGAGATTGCCCCTGGTGTGAAGCACCCGTTGCTCCAATCAAGCATCAGCGAGTTACTGAAGAAGGCTGAAAGCAGGTCATCCTGAAGGTATGGAGTTCCCTGATATTGATAGTATTTCCTCGTTCCAGATACATCTGTCCAAACTTACAGGGTTTCATCTTTCGATCTACGGCCTGAACGGCAATCTTGTGCTCCCGCCGGCACAGGAAAGCCGCCTGCTTACTGCGATAAGGTCAACCCTTAAGGGGAGAGACGACTTCCATGCCTTTATAAAAAGGCATATTGAAAAGACCTCGTACCGGAACACTATTTCTTTCTTCAAGGGTCCTGCGAACCAGTATTATTTCTTTGCCCCGCTTCGCATTGAAAAAACAATCTTTATCCTGACAGGGAGCGGAGGATTCATCTCTCTCCAGGATTTCGAGGAGTTTTACAAAACAGATGGTCCTTCATACGGTCTGCTGCAAAGGCATATGAAATCCTGGTATCCTGAGATCACGGTAAGGGAATATCCGGAATTTCAGCAGACCGCCCGGCATATCCATGGCATCTTCAGGCTCGTTCTCGGAAACAGCCACAGACTGTCCGTGCAGGAAAAAAGATACCGTCTGATGAAAACCATCCTCAGCCTGATCGCGGATATGAAACCGGGGCAGCATCCTGATGACATTCGTGACCTCCTGATAGATGTCATCCTTTTCCTGTTCAGTGCCGAGAGCGTCTCCGTCATGTCAAGGGAAAAAGACGTATTCATCCCGATAAAGGCCGCCGGCAGATTCAGGGATCACCTGCAGGCAATGCCGATCAGGATCACAGGGATTATGTCAGACTTTCCTGAAAAAAAGACCCGCGTACACACGGACAACGTTCTTGACCTTCTGCGGATGGGTTTTCCCGATGACGTCACATCCTTTCATGCATTTCCCATCATATCTGATGACAGCGTTACCGGCCTGCTGGGCATTCTGAATTCTGATATCAGCCAGGAGGATGCGGACATTCTTCTGGTCATCTGCAGGGTAGCTGGTTTTGTTCTGAGCCTTACAGAACTTCACGCGCTTCACAACAGATACATGAAAGAGACGGATGCGCTCAATTCTGCTGCACGGCGTCTCAATGAGATTAAGGAGCCGGAAATGTTGTATGAGGCAATCCTTGATGCATCAGTCGGTCTTACGGCAGCAGAGAAGGGATCCCTGATGCTGGCCGAAGACAATACCTCATGCCTGACTATCAAGGCTGCACGAGGAATCCACAAGAGACTTTACAGTGAAGTGAAAATCCAGGCAGGTGAAGGGATTGCGGGTAAAGTATTCAGTGAAGGGATCCCGCTCGTGGTTGATGACATAGAAAGAAAAGATCTTGGGCTCCAGAAAAAAAGACCGAAATACCGCACAGGATCGTTTATCAGTATTCCGCTGAAATCCGGAGAAAAGACGATCGGGGTGCTCAATATTTCTGACAAGATTACAGGGGAGATTTTTTCCCATGAGGATCTGTCAGTACTCTGCGCCTTTGCCTCCTATGCGTCGATCGCCCTCGAACGGTCAAATTATTACAGCCTCGCAGGTCACCTGAAGGAGCTTTCCATCACTGATCCCCTTACGGGGCTTTTCAACAGGAGGTATTTTGAAGAGCGTTTTTTTGAAGAACTTCACCGTTCAGAGCGTCACACATTGTCCTTTTCCTTAGCTATGCTGGACATCGATGACTTTAAACTCTTTAATGATACAGAAGGCCATCTTGCAGGTGATGAGGTATTGAAACATATTGCGAACATCGCAAAGGATTGTCTCAGGGTCAGCGATGTTTTTGCACGATTCGGCGGGGAGGAATTCGCGATAATCATGCCCCAGACAGAAAAAGAAGAGGCATTCTCTGTTGCCGAGAGAATACGGCAGTCTATCAAAGAACAGTTGCCCAAAACCTGGAAAACCTTTCCAAGAGACAATATCACCATCAGCATCGGGCTTGCGACTTTCCCCTTTGACGGGAAAGACCGCAAGGAGCTCATCCGCAATGCTGACAGGGCACTCTACAGAAGCAAAATGGAGGGAAAGGACAGAACGGTGGTATGCAGCAGTTAGGGGATTACCCTTTTTTCACAAACTCGGCAAACCGTTTCAGGATCTTAAGCCCGTTTTCCTGACTTTTCTCAGGATGGAATTGTGTGGCAAAAATATTCTCCTTCCATATCATTGAGGTAAAGGTTACCCCGTAATCAGTAGTCGTTGCGATAACGTTCCTGTCTTCTGGCACAACATAATAAGAATGGACAAAATAGAAGAACGATTCATCGCTGATTCCGTTCATGACAGGCGGTTTTCTCAGAAATTTCACCGTGTTCCACCCCATATGAGGGACTTTCAGATCCGCCTGAAACCTCACAACCCTGCCCGGCAGGATATCCAGGCCCCTGTAAACCCCGAATTCCTCCGATTCAGTAAACAGAATCTGAAGCCCCAGACATATTCCGAGATAGGGTTTCCCTTTGCGGATCGCTGTCACCACTGGATCGAGAAGTGACATCTCCCCGAGATTTTTCATGCAGTCCCTGAACGCTCCGACACCGGGAAGCACAATGGCTCCGGCATCATCAACCGCTTTCGGTTCCGTAACAATCTTTACATCGGCGCCGACCTTGAGAAATCCCTTCTCGACACTCCTCAGGTTTCCCATTCCGTAATCGATAATCGCAATCATAGGCTGTTATTATACAATAAATATCTTGCCGGCATTTTTCCAATGGCTCCGTGAAACGGAACCTTCATTGACACTCTATAATTTTCCTTGATATACTCGATTATAATTCATAATTATTAACATATAAACCTGCACTGAATGAGGTCATTACTGTTAAACGCCCTTATTCGACTGCCGGCATTTTTAGGTTACCGTTTCAGAAAACGGAGAAGATCCCGGAGGTATGTGAACACACATGAGTCTTGTAGGAAGGCTTGAAGACCTCGCCCTTTCAGATATCTTTCAGATACTCAGCATCGGGAAAAAAACCGGGATTCTCATTCTGAAGGGGAGCCGGGGCAATGCCCTGGTCACTTTCAGGAACGGTCTGGTGGTAAGGGCAGAGACGAGCGATATTGAGAGAAACCTCGCCGAAGACCTGCTGAATGCAGGCATTATCAAAGACACCATATATAACCTTGCTGCTGAAGTCAAAAAAACCCTCCCCTCGAAGTCCTATCCGGAGATACTGTACGAGCTCGGCTCGGCAAACAGGGAAACACTCGAAAAAACAACAAAAAAGAGGATAGAAAGAGTTATTTGTCAGCTCCTGTACTGGCATGATGGTGATTTCCAGTTTGAACTGGATGATACAGACCCTGCGGGGAAGGTCGATATCCCTGATCTTGGATGGGAACTCTCGAAAGGGATGAGTCCGGAATATCTGCTGATGGAAGGCGCGAGGGTTCAGGACGAATCCTCCCAGACTGCCTCAGGTCAACAGAGAGAACTGGGCGACCTGAGAGAAGGCGAAGATATTTGGGAGGAAGACTGGGATATCCAGCCGACGACGGAGAGGAAAGATATCTCTTCTCTGAAATCGCTGACCCAGGAACTGAGATTCCCGAATTCGACGTCAGAAATAACCCTGTTGATATTGCGATTCGCGAGTGACATATTCCAGAGAGGCGTCCTGTTCATGGTTGGCGATACGGAAATAGTCGGTCTCGGGCAATTTGGACTTACCATTGAGAGGCCTGACGAAAAAATCAGAGGGATCACGCTCCACTACAGTGAAAGCGTGACTCTCAAGAAGATCATATCAGAAAAACGTCCTTACAGAGGCATTCTCGAAAAAGACCCGATCACCGAGTTCTTCATCAATGAAATAGGCGGAGGATGGCCGGATGAAGCAGTAATGTTCCCGTTAATAGCGGAAGGACGGGTTGTCGCCCTTCTCTATTGCGACAACATCATGTCCGGTGAGACGATCGGGGAGACAGAAGGGCTCGAGATTTTCATAGATCAGGCCGGAATGGCCCTTGAAAAGTCTCTGCTCCAGAGAAGGCTGCAGGAGATGGAAAAAAAGTCACAACGGTAATGTTTTTTTTGTTTTAATCTGATAAAATTTAAAAATATGCACCAGGAAATGATAAAATCCATCCTTATCGTTGAAGATTCAGCCACAACACGGGCGCTCATTAGGGCTGTCATCGATGAGATGGGCGATTTCAATACTGTTGAGGCTGCCTCAGGGTTTGAGGCCCTGAAAATTCTGCCTACGGAGGAATTCAGCCTTGTGATCACTGATGTGAATATGCCGGATATCAATGGTCTTGAACTTATCAGTTTTATCAAGAATACCCCGAGATACAGCCATATCCCTCTGATAATCGTCAGCACCGAAAGAAGCGAGGAAGACAAGAAAAGAGGCATAGCCCTCGGTGCGAAGGCATATGTCACCAAACCATTCAAGGCACATGAGCTTCAGGAAGTAATCAAACAGTCTATAATCGTATGAAAGCCTCCAAAAAGGAATTCATAGCCGAGACAGAAGATCTCCTGTTTGAATGCCAGCAATATGTTCTTGAGATCCAGGATACGTATCTCACCACAATCAATCCCGACACCATCAATGCGCTTTTCCGCTCTATCCATACACTGAAAGGGCTTTCAGGTCTTTTTGGAAATCAGGGGGTAACCGATCTCAGCCATGCAATGGAATCCCTGCTGGATGACATCCGTCTTGGGAAGATCCCTGTGACTGAGGATGTCGTGGATTTTCTTTTCAAAAACATCGATCACCTGAGGTCTGCTGTTGATGCGATCAAGGAAGATAAGGAAAAGGATCTCACTGAACAGATAAACGATATCAGGAAATTCAGGTCATCGCTCCAGGAAAGCTCCGGCTCTCTGGAAATAAAGGGACTTATTGATGATTCGATACTGAAAGTACTTTCAGAGTATGAGGAACACCGGCTCAAGGCAAATATAAAAACCGGGAACAGTGTTTTTCTCATGAAGGCGGTATTCGAACTCGCAACCTTCGACACCTCTCTGGAGGAGCTGACAAAAAAAATTAAGGCACAGGGGGAACTCATATCCACCCTTCCGACTTCTTCCGATGTTCCCGATGGTTCAATCGCCTTTAATCTGATGTTCGCATCAGACCGGCAGTTCAGCGAACTGAAAGGGCAACTGGGGGAGAATCTGGAGATACTGGTAAAACCCAGATCCCCGGAAAAACCACCGGCAAAAAAGCAGGAGAAGTCTATTAAAAGCTCAACAGCAACCGTGAGAGTCGATATCGACAAGCTTGACAGGATACTCAACACCATAGGTGAACTTACTCTCGCAAAGGATGCGGTGAAGAGAATAGCGAGAGAAATGTCCGAAGCACACCTCCTGTCCTCTCTGGTGCGGGATATGCACAAAATCTCTCAGACTCTCGAAAGAAAACTGACCGAACTCCAGGATGAAGTCCTTGAAATACGGATGGTCCCTGTAGGCCAGATATTCTCCAGGCTCGCTCAGGTAATCAGGCGTTACTCAAGAGAAATCGGCAAGGAGATCGATCTTGAACTCTACGGGGAAGACACGGAACTTGATAAATCGCTTGCAGAGGAAATCGTCGACCCGCTCATGCACCTTGTAAGGAATTCCCTGGATCATGGCATTGAGTCATCAGAAGAAAGGAAAAGGAATGGTAAAAGGGAACACGGCACTATCATTCTAAGGGCATTTCAGAGCGGCAACCATGTGGTCATTGAGGTGACAGATGACGGCAAAGGGATTGATATAGAAAAAGTCAGGGCAAAGGCGAAGGAAAAAGGTCTCATAGAGAAGGACAAGGAAATGGAAGACCGCGATATTGTCAATCTCATCTTCACCCCGGGGTTCAGCACAAAAGACGTAGTGAGTGAGATTTCCGGAAGGGGTGTCGGAATGGATGTGGTGAAGGAAAAACTCAGTGCGCTGGGAGGGTTTATCGAGGTAAATACAATAAGGCATAAAGGCTCGACATTCACCATGACCCTGCCGATCACCCTCGCAATCATAAAGGCCCTGCTCGTGAAAGTCGGGGCAGAAAAGTTTGCCATACCCCTCACGACTATTTCCGAAACAATCGCAATAGAACACAGCGATATCCAGACCATAGAATGGAAGGATGTGTACTACCTAAGGGGAGAAATGCTCCCCATACTGAGTGTCAGCAAGATTTTTCATATCACAACAGCACAACAGGAGGCATCCTTTGCGGTTATTGTCGGCTTCGGGAAGAGGAAACTGGGGCTCCTTGTCGATGAAATAATCGGCCAGCACGAGATAGTCATCAAGTCGCTGGGCGAGTACTTCAAGGGCGTCAGTGGATTTGCCGGTGCGGCAGAAATAGGCAGACATGAAGTGCTACTCGTTCTCGATATCGAATCCATCGCAGAGAAGTCCCTCATGAGGCAGGAAGGGGTGTCCCATGTATGAGAATTTCTATGGGTTGAAACTGCGGCCATTCAGCAAAACCCCTGACCCGAGATTTCTCTATTTCAGCAAAAGCCATGAGGAAGCGCTCGCCAGACTGCAATACGCGGTTGAAGAAAAGGAACTTATCCTGCTTACCGGTGAGGTCGGAAGCGGAAAGACGACTCTCACCCGTGCGCTGATGGATTGTCTTGGCGAAAAATTCAGGGTTGTTCTCATTCTGAATCCCAGACTCACCCCTGCACAGTTCCTCAGGACCGTTGCCAAACGTTTTGACATAGACGTTCCCTATAATTATAAGGATAACCTTCTCGACACCGTGTATGAAAAGGTTTACGCAGACTATGCATCCGGCATAACGCCGGTGATCATCATAGATGAGGCGCAACTCATTCCCAACAAAAGCACCTTTGAGGAAATACGGCTACTTACAAATTTTCAGCTTGACCACGCAAATCTGCTGAGTCTTGTGCTTGTCGGCCAAACAGATCTCAAAAAGAGACTGAACCATAAGACTTATCTCCCGCTGCGCCAGAGGATCGGCCTCTTCTATCATCTCGGACCACTGACGGAAAATGAAGTAAAAGGATACATTGAGCACAGATTAAGGATATCGGGGCTTCATGAACCCCTCTTTACCGAAAGTGCACTGAAACGTCTGTATCATTATTCAGGAGGGATCCCGAGGGTAATAAACAGCCTGGCAACATCCGCACTTCTTGAGGGATTTGGCAGGGAACTGCCGGTCGTGGATGAATATCTTATTCATGAAGCAGCAAGGGAACTCGGGTTGAATGGATATCGCGAAAATTAGAAAAAAACTTAAGAAGTCCGAAGAAGACCGTGAGAAAAACGGCGCGGCTGCACACACTCCGCACGCAGATGATGAAAGTGGCTCAAGTCCCGCTGACACCGGGACTGAAACAACCGGGAAAAAAACACCTCTGTCTGAAAGCGAACCAGAATCCTCTTCTGAGGACAGGGAGAAAGCCGATCCCGGAACCAGTGATTCTGCACAATCACCGCCTCCTGGAAAGGAACCCAAGGCCGAGCACATCAAGGAACAAAGCAGTTCCCGGGAAAGTGCCGTCAAAGAAAGGGTCTCAGCAGAACAGGAGGAGGAGAGTGTTGAGATTCTTACCTTCAGCCTGTTGAAAGAGGAATTCGCGTTCAGGATCTCCCAGCTCGAAGAAATCATACGGCATCAGAGAATTACAAGGGTTCCCAAGACCCCCGCGTATGTTCTCGGCATAACCTCACTCAGGGGGAAAATAATCCCGGTTATTGACCTCAAGCTGAAGCTTTCCCTTTCCGACAACGTATCACTTGATACAAATGTGGGCAAGATACTGATCATTAAGAGCTCGCGAGGGCCCATGGGCGTTGCGGTCGATAAGGTCACCGGTGTTATCCCGGTTGCCAAGTCACAGATCCTTCCGCCACCTTCCCATCTTTCGGATATAGAACTGAAATTTATTGATGGGATAGCGGTCATAAACAAACGTTTCGTATCGATTATCAATATGGGAGAGGCAACAGCACTGAATCTGAAATAACATTCAGAACTCTTTAATCCTTTTAAGGGGGGCTTATGCTAAAGATGTCAATAAAAAGCCTTGAACTGAAATACATCCTTTTTGTCGGCATCCTGTTGCTTGCCGGCATTCTGTTTGCCGGAATTCTGTCATTCATGGCAAAAGACAACCTGTATTCCCTGGCAGAAGACAATATCAGCTCAGCTTCCGAGATTATCGCATTACAGATCAATCGGATAATGCAGGAACCGGCTGAAAGAAAGGGTGCTTTGGCCAGAGAGACAATCGATGGTCTGAAAAGGATACAGGGCATTGAGGACATCAGGATAATCAATATGTTGGGGAAAGAGTCCTTCAACAAAAATTCAGAGGCTGCTGATGCAGCTGCAATGCAGAAGATTTCTGCAAGACCCGGTCCGTTGTCCATTAAAACAGACAAATCACTGACATTTTACAGGCCGCTTGAAAACACCGCTGCCTGCAGAGGGTGCCACTCTCGTGAAGGACCGTTATTAGGTGCGGTAAAACTCTCCGTCCCGCTTGACAGGATTTACAGGAAAAGCCAGCATTTTATACTCTGGACTATAATCATCACCATCGCCGGCATCGCTGGCCTGACCCTGCTCTTCTGGGCCGTTTTGAGAAAACTTGTATTCATTCCGATAAAATCTGTTGAGAAGGCAGCGAAATCAATGTCTGACGGAGATCTCACCCTGCGGCTTGACTTCAGAGAGAATGACGAGATAGGAAGGCTGGGCAGCGCAATCAATGAATCCGTGCTTTCTCTCGGGAATATCCTTCAAAAAGTCAGGAATGGGTCAAAACGCGTATCAGACATAACGCAGAAGGTAGATGGAGAATTCAAAACCATTTCGGAGAACACAAAGCTCGAATCTGAAGCAATAGCCAATATTGCCAGTTCTCTTGAACAGATGAATTCAGCGTCAAAAGACATATCTGACAGTACAGAGCGTCTCGCCACTACCACAGAGGAAAAGGCAGCTTCAATGGAAGAGATGGTAATGAGCATCAGTGAGGTTGCAAACAGCGCACAGGATCTTTCACATGTGGTTGATACGACCGCCGTGTCAATCGAGCAACTGTCTGCAACGATCAGGGAAGTTGCAGACAAGGCGGAAGACCTGAGCGTCGCTTCCGAAGAAACGCTGGCTGCAACGGAAGAGATATCCTCCTCCATTAAGGAAGTTGAGCAGCATGCAAAGGAATCGGCAATGCTGTCGGAAAAGGTAAAGAATGAAGCCTCATCCTTCGGAATAGCTTCTGTTGAGAAGACAATACAGGGAATACAGGATATCAAATCCTCTTTTGAAAAAACTGCAAGCTTCATACAGAGGCTCGGCGGAAGGTCAGATGAGATAGGCAAGATTCTGAACGTGATCGATGAGATAACCGATCAGACAACCCTGCTCGCCCTGAACGCCGCGATACTTGCTGCACAGGCAGGGGAGCACGGAAAAGGGTTTTCCGTCGTCGCCGATGAGATCAAGGACCTTGCAGAGAGAACGTCCTATTCAACCCATGAGATTGCCGAACTCATCCTGGCGGTACAGAAGGAAGTCAGGGATGCGATACTCGCGATGGAAGAGGGTCTCAGGTCTGTAGAGGAAGGGTTAAGGGTCTCAAAGGATGCAGGCGATGCCCTGAAAAAGATTGTCGACAGTTCGAAACAATCTGCGGAGATGTCAATCTCGATCGAGCGTTCAACAGCCGAGCAGGCAAAAACAACGAAGCTCGTTTCAGAGGCCATGGAAAGGGTAAAGAACATGGTTGCCCAGGTAGCAAAGGCAACCGCTGAGCAGAGCAAAGGGGCTCAGCTCATTACAAAGGCAACGGAAAAAATGCGGGAGGTTGCCGCGCATGTGAGATCAGCAACAGGCGAACAGCTCATCAATACCAAACAGATTTCCGAAGCCATTGAACTGGTCTCAGAAAAGAGCCGTCATATAGCACGGGCTGTCAATGAGCAGCGTTCCGGGTCAGCCCAGATATTCGTCGCAATCGAAAAAATCAAGGATATTCCCAAGACTGTCGTTGACAGTGTCTTCAGTATAAGCAGATCTCTCGGAGGATTGAAGAAAAACACCGACCTTGTGAACAAGGAACTGGAAAGAATCAGGCTGCCAGACGAAAGCACAGTGTCTGTTGCCGAAAGAGGGATTATCGGGTTCGGCATCGAACCGGTCGGGATGACTTCCGTTGAGGCGAAGGAGAAATTCAGACCGATCGCCGAGTATCTTTCAGGGAAGATCGGGAAAAAAATCGAGTTGAAACTGGCATCTGATCATGAGGGTATTTTGCGGGATATCAGTACGGGAGCAGCACAGTTCTATTTTGTGTCCCCTGCAACCTATGTCATTGCACACAAGAAATACGGGGTTGCGCCTCTTGTGAAGGCGCTGACAGGGGGTAAATCAACATACCGTTCCGTTATCATCACAAAAAGCGGGGGTTCAATCAACTCTATTGAGGACATCAGGGGACGGACGTTCGCATTCGGGGACTCTCACTCCGTTTCCAGCTATATCGCACCGAGGGTCATGCTTCTCGATGCCGGGATGGACACAAAAGACCTTCTTTTTTATGAATATCTCGGTTCACATGAAGCAGTAGTCAAGGCTGTTTTGGAAGGCAGATTTGAAGCAGGTGGGGTCACGGAAAGCACCGCATTCAAATACAAGGATAAAGGAATCAAACATGTTGCGTTTTCAGGTGATTTGCCCGGATTCAGTATATGTGTCGGCAGGGAAGTTCCTCAGAACATACGATCTGCTATTGAATCTGTCCTTACCTCACTTTCTGATGCAAGGCCCGAGGAAGCCGCGGTCATTCATGCCATTTATCAGCGATACAGCGGCTTTGAAAAAACCTCTGACGCCGATTTTACCCATCTGAGAGCCATGATGTCCAGATTGGGCTTGATATAGATGATGACGGATATCGCCGTCAGTTTCACCAAGAGATACAGGAGCGTTCTCATATGAAAGTAGCGGTATTCATAATAGGATCAGACTATTTCGGGATTGATATCAAGAGAATCGTGGAGATACTAAATCCACAGAAGGTCTATTCCCTGCCCGAGCTTCCCGAATTTCTTTCCGGTGTTATCACAGTGAGAGGCGAGGTCATACCTCTTCTGGATCTCCGAAAAAGGTTCGGCATAAAGTCTGCCGCATCAAAAGAGCTTATCATTGTAGTGCATTATGACAATGAAAAGATAGGCCTGCTTGTGGATGAAATAAAGGGGATAATCCCCCTTAACCCGGATGCGATTACTTCCCCCCCTGCCATCTTCAAGGGACTGAAAAAAAGATATCTCACGGGCCTCGCAAGGCAGGAGGATAATATTATAATCCTCCTGAATATGGATTATCTGCTCACCTCGGAGGAAAAGATACTGCTCAGGGAATCAGAGGAGATTTTTGAAAAAGATGCAGGGACTGGAGAAACTTCTTAACGACAACGACATCGAGATCAGAAGGGAGGCCCTTGAACACCTCAGGGGACAGTCCGGAGATTTCGCGATTAAGATCCTCCTGAAGGCAATGGAGGACACAAGCTGGAGGGTCAGGAATACCGCAACAGATATTCTCATTCAAGATCATCCTGCGGAATCCTTTATTAAAGGTCTGATCAATCTGCTTTATTTCGAGGATAATGCCGGTGCCAGAAATTCCGCAATAGATGCGCTCATACGACTTAATACCAAAGTCACCCCATATCTGATAGAAGCATTTGATACCCCCAATAAGGATGTGAGGAAATTTATAATAGATGTGCTGGGTGAATATAAGGACAGCAGATCATTGCCACTGATGCTGAATGCGCTCAGGGACGAGGATGAAAACGTACGTGCCACAGCCATAGAGCATATCGGCAAAGTCCGCGAGTCATCCGTAGTTGATGCCTTAATAGAAATAACCGGGGGTGACGATATCTGGACAGCATATCCGGCTGCTGACGCACTCGGCAGGATAGGGGACCGCAAAGCTGTTCCCGCGCTTCTGAAGGCCCTCGAAAAGAAAACGCTCAGGTCACCGTCCATCAAAGCGCTGAGCCTGATTGGCGACCCTGATACCCTGAAATATATCATACCCTTTCTGGAAGACCCCACAAAAACCATTCAGGAAGAAGCCCTCCGGGCAACCGAACGGTTTTATCATAAGGGAACGAGCGAGGAGTTCATTACAGGCGAGATCGCGAAGCGATTCGGTGACCGGGCCCTGGAGATCCTCGTATCCCACGCATGGTCAAGCAAACCGAAGGTCAGGACATCCGCGATTCTGATTCTCGGCCTCATGAGAGATGAGAGGGCTTTCTCTCCGTTGCTGGAGATTTCCCAGGAGGAGGATTTGGCCGAGGATGTCAAGCGGGCATTCGTGTTTATCGGCAGGAACCGTCCTGAATCCCTTGTAAGGCTTTTTGATACGGAAAGTATTGCCCAGAAGCGCTTCATCTGTGACGTTGCCGGGAGAATAGCCTCTCATGTATATTACCCCGTCTTTGAGAAACTGCTGCAGGATGATGACGGACACATCAGGTCTATTGCCGCTCTCGCTCTCTCAAGAATCGGTGACCCGCGGGCAATAGAGCCGCTAAAACATCTGCTGGCAGACCCGTATGAGGATGTCCAGGAGGCTGCCGTTGATGCGCTTTCTCATTTCGGCAGCATGCTTGCAGTCAAAGAGCTCATTGAAATGCTCAGACATCCGAGTTCCCGCATCAGAAAAAATGCATCCCTGCTCCTCGGAAAAATAGGAGCCAAAGAGGCCATCCCGTATCTCGGTTTTGCATTGAAGGATGGTGATGTCAATGTCAGAAAAGCCTGTGTCGAGGCATTTTCGCTTCTGAAAACAGAGGATTCTGTCCGTTACCTCATTATTGCACTCACTGATGAGGACACGTCTATAAGGGTCTCGTCTGCACTCAGCCTCGGCCGCATAGGAGGAGAAGAAGTGTTTAATGCCCTTACCCTTCTTTTATCCGATTCGGATGATTCTGTGAGGGTTGCAGTCTCAAAGGCCTTCGGCAACCTGAAGGATGCAAGGGCAGTTGATCACCTCATCACACTCCTTACTGACAAAAACGGGTTTGTAGTGACAACGGCCATTGAATCTCTCAGCAGGCTGGGAGGAGCCAAATCAAAATCTGCGCTGCTTCAGATGCTTTCTGCCGATGACCAGGAAATCAGGAGGACGGCAATTAAGGCACTTGCGAATTTCGAGGCCGTAGATGATTATCTGATTCCTTTCCTGAAAGACAGTGACTGGGCGACGAGAATGGCAGCCGTCGAGGTTTTGGGAAAGAACGCAAAGGGTGCGGTTCGGAATGAACTCGAAAAGCTTCTCGACAGAGAGGAAGATCCGATTGTGAAAAAAGCGGCTGAAAAAAGCCTGAAAAATACCCCCTGATTCTCTGTCAACCGGATATGCTGAGAAAATGTCCATGTTTGAAAAAGAAGAGATAATTCCGCTTGAAGACGACGTCTTCAGGCTTTTGAGGGATTTTATCAGGGATTATTGCGGCATTTTTTTTGATGACGACTCAAAGTATCTCCTTGAAAAAAGACTCTCAAGAAGGATCCGGCTTCTTCATTTCAGCAATTTCAGGGAATACTTCAGGTACCTGCTCTACCACAAGAAACGGGACGAGGAACTCTCGTCCATTATCGATATCCTTACCGTAAATGAAACATATTTCTTCAGGGAACAGAACCAGCTCAGGACATTCAGCGAAGAGATACTCCCGGAGCTTAAGGAAACCAACGATGACATCAGATCCGTCAGGATATGGTCTGCCGGGTGTTCGACAGGTGAGGAGCCGTATACCCTTGCAATGCTTATACTTGAGAAAAGGCGGTTCCAGGAATGGAAAGTTGAAATCTTCGGGAGCGATATCAACCAGAGGGTTCTCCAGGTGGCGAGAAGCGGCATATACAGGAAAAATTCCTTCAGGACAACAGAACCGTATTTCCTGACAAAATATTTCGAGGAAAAGGAAGGCGGATTCAGAATATCAGACAGCGTCAGGCAATATGTAAATTTCAGCCACCTCAATCTCCTCGACCCCTTTAAGGTCAGGCTGGTCGGCAAGGTTGATGTTATTTTCTGCAGAAACGTGTTAATCTATTTTGATTACCCGTCAAGGAAAAAAGTCATCGACATGTTTTACGAAAGACTTTCGGGGGGGGGCTACTTGCTGCTGGGACATGCTGAATCACTGATTAACATATCGACCGCCTTCACCCTGAAACACTTTAAATACGATATGGTGTATCAAAAACCTCTGAGGAAAACCGCCCATGTCTAAAATCAGGGTATTGGTCATTGATGACTCTGCATACAGCAGGCAGATGATCAAAAGAATGCTTGAGACAGACTCTCACATAGAAATTGCGGGAATCGCAACCGACGGGATTGATGCAATGGCCAAGACCGTCAGACTTTCACCTGACATCATTACCCTTGATTTAGAAATGCCCGAGATGGACGGGTTCAGCTTTCTCAGGTGGCTGATGAAGCACAGGCCGACACCGGTTATCATTATCAGCTCCTATTCGGATTCAAAGACAGTTTTCAGGGCGCTCGAATTCGGTGCAGCGGATTTCATAGCCAAACCATCAAGGATTGCCGCGAGCGAAGCACAAAAGCTTGAGAGAGACCTCCTGAGAAAGGTAAAAGGATTAAAGGAGTTCCGCCTGGATAAGCTCAGCAGAAATCTTGAAATCCTTGAGGAGGAGCATAGCCGCCGCACAAGTTTCAGTACCTCTGACAACACCATAGAGGCGGTTGCCATCGGAGCATCCACCGGAGGGCCTGCTGCCCTGAAGATCATTCTGACAAAACTTGACGCGGATTTTCCTGCAGGAATTGTAATAAGCCAGCATATGCCGAAAGGGTTCACCGCATCATTTGCAGAAAGGCTTAACATGATATCAAAGGTTCCGGTTAAGGAGGCAAGAGATGGCGACGAACTGGAACGGGGCAAGGCACTGATATGCCCGGGAGGATACCATATCTCCTTCTCAAAAAAAAGGGAAAGAATCACAGCATCGATCAGGGAACCCAAACTTGCTGACAAATATATCCCTTCTGTTGATATCATGATGACATCGGTTGCAGACATTTTCGGCTCTCAGACTATGGGTGTCGTTCTCACCGGCATGGGCAGTGACGGAAAAAACGGCATGCTGGAAATCAAGAAGAGGGGTGGCTATACTATCGCAGAAGCCGAAGATACTGCGGTTGTATTCGGCATGCCCGCAGAAGTGATAAAGGCAGGAGCAGCAGAGAAGGTACTGCCCATCTCCCAGATACCCGGCGAGATGATGAAGGTAATCAGGAAAACAAAGTAGCCATATACACAGGGTGTGGAGGACTGATGGAAAAGGATTCCGGCATATCGAAAAAGGCAGATGAGTTTCTCCAGATTTTCAAGAGGGGTGAGGAATTCACAAAAGACCTGATCAAGGAGAATGAGAGGCTCAGGTTCAGGATCGCACAACTCGAAGAGTCGGTTGAAAAATCAGGGAGCGAAGAGCGGACCAGGCTCTACGAGGACCGTATAAAGATGCTTGAAGATGAAATCAACTCCCTTATGGAAAGATACCGGAAAACGGAAGAAGAGAACAAGGATTTCGCATCAAAATATGTTGAGGTTGAGGCAGAAAACAACATGCTGGCAAACCTCTATGTTGCAAGCTATCAGCTTCATTCGACCCTGGACTTCAATGAAGTGCTCAGGATCGTTATCGAGATTATCATCAACCTTATCGGCGCCGAGAAATTCGCCATATTCCTCATGGATGAAAAGACGAATGAACTCCTTCCAGCGGCGGCTGAAGGACTGTCTCTGCAAGATATCTCCAAGGTTAAAACAGGCGAAGGCATCATCGGGAAAGTCGCAAAAGAGGGAGAGAGCTATTTCCTGGAGGATATCACGAACGCAGCTTCAGAGATCTCTCTCTCGCAACCTGCGGTATGCATCCCTCTGAAGATTAAGGAGCACGTGATCGGCGTTATTTCGATTTATTCCCTGCTGATCCAGAAAAATGCCTTCTCGAATATCGATTATGAGCTTTTCAATCTGCTTGCAGGGCATGCGGCCACAGCAATCTTTTCATCCCGCCTGTATACACAGTCCGAAAGAAAGCTCACGACCATTCAGAGTTTTCTTGACCTGCTGAAAGAAAAACCGAAAAGGTAGAATGAGCATGAAGGAGGTTATCAATGCCGAATATCCTTGTTGTTGAAGATTCTCCGACCATGAGACAGCTTATCAGTTTCGCCATGAAGAGGATTCCTGAATCGAGGATTATTGAGGCAACCGACGGGGTTGATGCTCTGAAGAAGCTCGCCTCCGAAAAAGTAGATATTATCCTCGCTGACATCAATATGCCGATCATGGACGGACTGAAACTGGTGAGCCTCGTGAGAGGGAATCCTTCCTACAAGACTATTCCCATCATAATGATCACCACTGAAGGAGCGGAAGAGGACAAAAACAAGGCGCTTGCAATCGGTGCGAATGCGTATCTGACAAAACCTATACAGACACAGGAACTGATGAAACTCGTAAACAGCTTTCTCTCTTAGATCAGGTCTGGCACCGCGGACAAAAAAATCTTCCGGTAAACCATGGAGTTTCATGCGAAAAATCAGGGATTAGTTCGAGGAGAAGAGGCCCTTCGCATTTCCGGCATTTCTGTCCGTGCAGGTTGAAATCTGCGGTAAGTTTTGGTGCATCGTGTTCGTGTTCCTTGATTTCCACAAGATAACGCGTTATCTCCTGCTGCGATTTGGGCTTCTGGCTCAGCACCTTGCGGATCTGTTCAATGACCTCAACCGGACGTGTGGTTGCTTTCACAAAATAGCCGACTGCTCCCAGGTTTAAAGCTTTTTCCACTTCCTCCGGCTGTCCCCGTGCGGAAAACACCAGTACCGGTATATGTGAGAGTTTGGGATCTGTCTTGAGAACCTGCAGTACTTTGTACCCATCCATGACCGGCATCATAAGATCCAGAAGGATGATATCAGGCATATCCTGAGCGAGCAGCTTGATCGCCTCCATTCCGTTGTCTGCGGTAAGCACTACAAACTGCTCCAGTGTCAGTTTTGACCGGTACATCTGCTGGATGACTTTTGAATCCTCAACAAGCAGAATCTTGTTTCTCATATGCTAAAATTGTATAGGTGATTTGCGCGTGTGTCAACACATAATTGCGTTCTTTTCGCATTCAGCAGATTTTTTTTCGCAGACCTGACCAGAATATCTGAAAATAACCGAATTACTGCACGGAAAGGACTGCCAGCGTTTCTTATTCCTTTCCCAGTAAAACCTCTATTTTCCCCTTCGATCTGAGATCTGTAATCCATTTTTCCTTGAGCTCACGAGCGCGTTCTGTCTGCAGCTCCTGTTTGAGTTTATCCCTGACTTCGTCAAAAGACAGTTGCGTTGCTGGCTTCTTGTCCTCCAACCGTACCACATACCACATATTCCCTGCCAAAAAGGCGTCGCTCACGTCTCCCACCTTGAGCCTGAACGCAACTTCTTCAATTTCAGGAAGCATTCTCCCTTTGTGCATATATCCGATATCTCCGGATTTTACACGGTAGTCATCTTCCGACATGGTATATGCAAGGGTTCCGAAATCCTCACCGTTCTTGATTTTGGCGAGAATGTCCTTGACCTTTGTTTCCTGCTTTGTCGAGATAAGCCTCAACTTGACACTCTCAGGAATTTTGAATCGAGAAGTATTCTTCTCATAATAGTCTCTGAGCTGTGCTTCACTGATCTCTGCCGCATCAGTCACCTTTTTTGCAAACAGTTCCTGAACCAGCATTTCTTTCCCGATCTGGGTACGAATTGTGTCCTCGGTTATTCCTTCTCTCTCCAGAGCAGCCTTGTATTCCTCGGGAGACTTAAACCGATTCCTGATCCTTTCCATTTGGGAGTCAACTTTCTCCTTGTCAGGTTTCATGCCGTTTGCGAGGGCATCCTGATACTGAAGCTCCCGGTTGATAAGTTCCTCAAGCGCCCTGTCGTAGTACATGCTCCGCTTTTCAGGAGATACACTTCGATGGAAAGTAATCCTGGGTATCAGCCGGTCTACTTCAGCCTCAAGGTCTTTTTTTGTGAGGACGGTGCCGTTGACCTTCGCAACGATAGTCTCCCCGGCATACGATGATACAGCATACAGCAGAATCAACATCAGCGACAATAGCAGTCTGAACATGAAAACTCCTTTTTTTATTTATAATGCAAGATAGGTTTATGAATATGCAAGCGGAAATCCCGGTATCTGGACTCCTTTTGCCTTGCAGCATGCAGACACGACAAATGTTAGTTCCTGACAGGTTCCCTGAAGACTTTTCCTTTCTTGAGAATCTCCTCAAATGAAGCGGCAGGCATCGGCAGACCGAGCAGAAATCCCTGGATTCCGTCACTCCCTCTGTCCTTTACGAAAGCCAATTGTTGCTCTGTCTCAATCCCTTCAGCAATAACCTTCAGATTCAGATTGTGAGCAACGGCGATTATGGCACTCACGATCGAACGTTCATCAGCATTCGCAAAAAGATCCCTTATAAAAGACCTGTCGATTTTCAATTTGTCTATCGGAAAGCGTTTCAGATTGCTGAGGGAAGAGTACCCCGTGCCGAAATCATCTATGGCAATCTGCACCCCGAGGGCTTTCAAGTGCTGCAATGTCGCAAAGATGTTTTCCGTGGGTTTCATGACGATGCTCTCTGAAATCTCCAGTTCCAGATACCGGGGATCAAGCCCTGTATCGCTGAGGGCATCCCGGACCGTCTCCACAAAGTTGCTCTGCCTGAACTGCACATTTGATATGTTTACAGTTATTGTTACAGGTGCAAATCCGGCTGATTGCCATGTCACGTTCTGCGCACATGCGGTCTGCAGGATCCATTTGCCGATCGGTATAATAAGTCCTGTATCTTCAGCCAAAGGGATAAAATATTTGGGCAGGAGCATGCCCTTTTCCGAATGAATCCAGCGTATTAATGCCTCAGCGCCGATAATTTGTCTGTTGTTTGTATCGAATTGCGGTTGATAAAACAGTTCGAATTCGTTTCGGTCCATTGCCTTTCTGAGGCTGTTTTCCAGGGCAAGCCGCTCTGCAGTCGTGATATTGAGAGATTCCCTGTAAAACTGATAATTGTTCCTTCCCTGACTTTTTGCATCATACATTGCGGTATCGGCATTCTTCAGTAAGGCGTCAACAGTATCTCCGTCATGCGGGTAAACTGATATGCCGACGCTGGTGGTGATGAACACCTCATGGCCTTTTATGGTAAAAGAATCCTTGAATAAATCGATTAAGCGCTGCGATACTTTTGCGGCGTCATTTATGTTGGTGATTTCCGTAAGCAATATGGTAAATTCATCTCCGCCGAGCCGTGCTACGGTAGTTTCAGGAAACTCTGTTCCCGGACGGCCGACAGAATCGCTCCTGCGAAGGTATCTGACCAGCCGTCCCGAAACCTTTTGAAGGAGTATATCGCCGAAATCGTGGCCGAGGGTATCATTGATAAGCTTGAAGTTGTCAAGATCGAGAAACAGCACGGCAACCAGCCTCTTGTAATGCCGTGCAGATTCCAGCGCCTGCCTCAGGCGGTCTTTCAGCAAATGACGGTTCGGCAGGTCAGTCAGCGTGTCATGATACGCCATATACACAATCTGCTCCACTGCACGCTTGCGGTCCGTGATGTCCCTTACAATCTCCTGGATAACTGTTTTCCCTCCCACCTCGAACAGACTCGCAGAAACTTCGGCAGAAAACAGGTCCCCGTTTTTCTTTTTGAAATCAATTTCGAAATTTACGAAACCCTCTGACGACAGCTTCCGAAACGCCGCCTCAAATACGCCCTGTGCGTCTTCCGGGTGGAGTTTGGATATCTTGAGTGCCATGATCTCGGCCCTGGCATATTCAAACTGTTCCAATACCCTCTGATTGATATCTATGATATTGCCATCCAAGTCGTACAGAAAGATTGCGTCATTGGAATGCTTGAAGAGACTGCTGTATTTTGCTTCGCTTTCCCGCATCGCTTCTTCAGTAAGTTTGCGTTCGGTGATATTTCGTATTATCACCATATTCTGGCCTTCCAGCAACGGGATTAACCTCGCCTCATAAGAATACTCCCCGTCTGCGCTTTCCGCACTGTATTCAATAACCGTCATAGTTTTTTCTGTCCGTATCTTTTCGACTGCTTCCTGAAACATGGTATTTACCTTGCGGGAAAATATCTCTTGTATACGTTTTCCCACAAGGTCACGGGTTTCTGCGAATATCTCTGTCCTGCTCCCGGTCTTGTATTCAAGGATCGTTCCGCCTGAATCCGTCCTCAGAAGAACATCGGGAAAAGCCTGAAGAAGAACCCTCATCGCAGAGTTCGCCTGCATCAGCTCCTTGGAACTCAGATCCAGAGAGTGTTCGATCATACCCCTGTCAGCATCAAACTGGATGTACGCATCGTTTACTGCGCTGACAAACTGCTCCCATTCCGCAGGAACTGTAAACAGATCGCCGAAATACCGCCTTAACTGGCGCCTGAGAAGATTGTGGATCTGATCTTTCATCGTTTTTCTGCGTAAACAGTGACTGTCATGGTCTGGTTATGCAGCTCGCACCTGGTACGCCGGACAAAAGGGCTGATTTCTCCATACGAATAAAAACCGGCTATGACAGTCTGATTTCCGAGTATATCACGCACCCCCTCCACCTCTTCCTCTGTTCTCTGCTTGAGCACCATCCTCCGTCCCACGCAGCTGACCAGTACAGCTAGTTCAGGATAGTGTGAGCCGATCGCCTCGTAACCCAATTTTGCAGCACCTACAGCACCGTCGATAAGACGGTCGACATTGGCTTTCATGAGACGGGCATATGTTCCTTCCGGCATATCCCCGGCAAATGTCATGCTCTGCTCATCTTCATTGATTGCGAGTATTGTGCGGACCAGTCCGGTTGTGTTTTCCTTTGTCCGCAGACTGAGGGGGAAGAGCAAGCCTGTTGCAGGAAGCCCTCTGGCATGCTCACCGAGGTATTTTTTGTATAATTCAAGCGCGGAATATCCGTCCAGCTCATACAGCACATTTCCTTTCGATGCGGTGATCATGCGTTCAGGACCGAACGGGGCCCAGCCTCCGACAGAACCGTATCCCACCTGCAGACGGTCCCCATAAAAACCAATAGCTGCAATCGTGTTCTTTTCAGGATCGCTGTTCCAGAACACCCTGGTTTCCTGAAAACGTTCCCCATCACCTGCAAGTCCTCCGGTCACAGCAACCCCATTGGGCAGATCATCAGACAACCCGTTGACCAGTTCACTGCCATTCACACGAATTCCATCGGACAGGACAAATATATGCACAAGCCCTTCCTTCTCAAAAGACCGCGCGAGAAGCCTGCCTGCCTGATAACTGTCTACCGACTTGCTCAGCTTCACCTGTGCACCATGAACCTTTGTATGTTCGAAGCTGACAGCAGTAGCAACCAGAGAATCATCCTCGACCAGTGTCGAATAAATTTCCCCTGCAGTTGAACATCCGAAAAACTGTGCCTCAGGGTATGCCTTTTTAAGATCATCAGCATAAGTCTTCTTCATCAGCTGGCGGGTGGAAGCGAAAATCAGGACCAAATCTACTCTATTATCCGGAATCTGCGGCAACGGGGAATGCCATCCTCTATCGGGCATCAATCTGCTCTGGCTAATCTTCATATTGTCTGATTTGTATATAACCTTTCAGAATCATATGGAGATATCTCTTCAGATTCATCTCCTTCCAAAATGTAGCAGAAAAAATTCACTTTGCAAATGCCTGATCCTGTTGCATATGTACGCGAAAAAGCAAAAAACCCTTATGATACATATTGTCCCTACTACTCTGATGGAATCTCACGGAATAGTCAATCCTACCATGGTAGGGAAACACATTCGTCATCCCTGTAACTGATTGTTTTTTCTGTTCAATACGCTAAAATTACATAGAGAAATTTTCTTGTTTTTTGTACAGCGTATTGTTCGTTCTTAAAATCATTAAGATAGCTAATGATTAAATATGGGAATCTCATGTATACACGATATCTGCTACACAAAAAAGAAATACGAAGTAAATAGCAATAATAATAAGAAAAATGAGCATGGAGACTAAAAAGCAGGCTTTTTTCCCCTTGCAATAATACAGAAAAAGAGTATTATAGGAATTAAGAAAAGGAATTGCGAGACCCAGGACGGGTGTAAACCTGAGGATCAAGCAGTTGAATTAGGGAGCAGGAGTCAGTTACGGTGTGCAAGCCTCCAGCAGCGAGGAGGAAGCCTGAAGTACCTGACAAAGCACCCACTTAAACAAAGAGCTCATGGTTTCCCGGATCTGGGATCGCAAAAAAATTCTGGAGCCATATAAGGGTAATTGGTCATCCTGGAAATGTAAAGGCAGATTTTCGATATGCCGGCGCAAAGGTTGTCCAAACATACAGACCCTTAGAATGGCTCTATTTGTTTCTGAAAACAATATCCGTATTGAATCTGGCAACTTCCGGCCGGGTTAAGAACTCCCATTCCCCCTGAACACCATAACAGCGCAGAGCTGCCTCGATGTGGAGCATCGCGATACCACAGTCAAGCCGCTTGGAAATACTGTAGGAATCATTAAGGTTGTCCACTGCAACGGTAATACCGTTTCCGCTGATATGAAATCTCCACGGCTGACGGTTTACCGCTGAAGGAGCCAGTCGTGCAGCCTCAAGGGCTTTCGTAACCCACTCGGGCCAGATGTCTGCTCTCAGTCCTGATACCAATGCGCTGAGCGGCGTTCTTTTGTGAGTTCTTCCGAATCCTGTCATGATCTTTTCTTCAAGAGAGACCGTTTTCTCCGCGTACCCGAGCGGGGTAACCGCGAGTACCTTTTCGTTCTCCCTCATGTCTGTCAGAGAGGCAGCCGTATCAGGACGAAAGAAACCGCCGACCCAGCACGTGCCAAGGCCGCTTGAGGCAGCTTCCAGAATAATGCCTTCTCCTGTGTACCCGACCTTCTCCTGCACATTCGGATCCTTCATGTCTCCGATAAAGGCGATAAACGCGGGAGCGCCTTTTATCTTTCCATAACTTCCGATTGCGCCCCTGAATACGCTCTCCGGGGAGCGAGTGACCAGTGCTGCCCTGGCTCCGGAAAAAGGACGGAATGCATGACAAAATACCGCGAGGTCTTTGATCTGTTGTTCTGCCACCGGGCGCGCAGCAAACACCCGGCGTGATCTTCTTGCCGGAATTGCTGAATACCATCTTTCCCATGGGATATCCAAGGATGCCTGACTACCTCACTAAGCAGCAAAGGACTTAATGCTTAAACGCCCTTTGTCCGGTAAAGACCATCGTCACTTTCGGATTCGCCTCATTACAGGCCACGATGGACTCAAAATCCCTGTCTGATCCTCCGGGATGGACAATTGCGGTAATGCCTTCCCTAATGCCTACATCAACACCGTCCCTGAACGGGAAAAAGGCATCAGATATCATCACAGAACCGATGAGTCCCCCTCTGTTGCTCTTGGTCTCTTCATCCACTTCGCGGAGTTCATTCCTGTCCCTATTGCCGTGCATGACATCGAGTTCAAAAGCCTTGTACGGGACACCATGCTTTTGAAAGCATAACGCATCAGCGTATTTGGTATATGCCTTAAAGACAGCTATCTCTGCAACACCTACCCTGTCCTGCTCACCCGTGCCGATACCGACCGTCACGCCGTCTTTCACATAAATGACTGAGTTCGAAGTTATCCCCTGTTCCACACTCCAACCGAAAAGCATGTCAGCGTATTCATTTGCGGTAGGCTGCCGTTCGATTGCATATTCTTGTCCCTGGTACGTCGCCTTTGCGGGAAGGAAATCCTCCTTCGAACGAATCTTGTTCAGCGGAGACTGCTGTACGATGATCCCGCCGTCAATCAATGATTTGAAATCGACGCATCGCACATTCCTGTAACGTTCAAGCGCATTGATTCTGCTCACCTTAATGATCCTCAGATTCTTTCTTTTCCTGAGAATGGCGATTGTTCCTTCTTCAAACTCGGGGGCAGCAACCACCTCGAGGTAGTTATTGCCCACTGTCTCCGCGGTATCCTTATCCATAGGCCTGTTCACCACAAGACATCCGCCGAATGCGGCAATGCGGTCTGCCATGTTCGCCTTGTTATACGCATCTGCAATGGTAATTCCGTATGCAGCGCCGCAGGGGTTGTTATGCTTCAGGATTGCGGCGGCAGGCCTGTCCATAAGATATTTAAGAATATTCAGGCCATTATCGAGATCGGTAAGGTTTGTTTTCCCCGGGTGCTTCCCTGCCTGGATCATGTCCTCTTCCGTAATGCTGCTCACAAGGCCATTGCCGGGTTCTATGAACTGGCACCCGCCGAGAACAAGATTGCCGTTGATCAATTCATAGAGTGCCGCCTCCTGTTCCGGGTTTTCCCCATAACGGAGCCCCTTCTCAATAAGCTCCCCCGTCTTCTCATCCGGTATCCGCCAGGTCCTTTTCCTGTATATCAGAGTTTGCTCGCCAAACTTGATGATTATCTCGATCGGGAAATGATCATCCATAACAGTACGGTACATCTTTTTTATATCCGGCATAAGAGCGCCTCCTTTAAGAAATGGTTATAAAAAAAGCAATATATGCCACGCAGATGCCCCGAGAAACAAGGTATTGATGCACGAATTGAACTGCATCTGTTGGTTACCGGAAAATTGCCTGCTCCCCTGTCACTTTCGCTGCGAACTGCCGATCTGAAGGAACACCTCACTGTTCTCCGTCCTGCGGAAAAATCGTCGCTATTCCTGCCCGTCTTTCTTTGTCTTTATGTATTCTTTTCTCACCTTAAGGGTTTCCTCGAGCATCAAGAGATATTTGATGTACCTGAATCCCAGTTGCATGAGCGCTACTTCATCTGTCCTGATTTTCTCTGTCTCATCCTTATCGATATCAAACACCTCAAGGAATCTGCTCTCGAACACAAACCTCCTGAACCTGTCGAGATCATAACTGGCGGTATAAATCTGGGCCTGTTTATTGGAATCCAGGTTCTTGCCCATCGGATTTCTCCTGAGCTGTATTTCTTTCCACTCCCTGTTCATCTCATCATAGAGGCTGACTTCCTGATCATCCTTCCAGGACTGTATCGTCCACTCCGTGTCCTCCTCATAGCCCAGACAATGAGGTTCTCTGATGAAGAAATAGAACTCTTCCTTCTCGGGATTTTCGTTTGTCCCTTTTCGTACGGTACCCTGACCTATGGGATAATAGCGGCAGTTTGCAGGCCTGTCCGAATAAATCGTGCAGCCTTCGGCAGTAACGAACGGACATCTCTTCTCCGGACCGTCCAGCATCTTCAGTCTCACAAGCGGATGTGTAGACTTCTCCTCAATTTCCATATAGGTATGCTTCTCAAGGAATTCCTCGGAAGACATCCCGAGTCGTTTCTTGAGTCTCAGGATATCATATGGGGTGAGAAGGATATTGATATTGCTGCAGCATTTGGTAAAGCATTTGATATCCTTATGGCACCTGAACTTAAACTTTGATGTCAGGCTAAGTTGTGTCGGCTCTACGTCTTTCATACTTGGTAACGGCATGGCTATTCAATCCTTTCTGTCCGATTTGCGGCCCTTCCGGCAATGCGCAATACGTTGTAAACTTTACAGAAGAAATTTTCCGGTCATCATGAGTTTGCTGCGTTGTCTTTCATTATAATAAAAAAGGCCGGCAGAAATCCCTGCCGGCCTTACAAGCTCAGAGTTTACTACAGAAGCGGGACAATCAGCAGTGCAACAATATTGATGACCTTAATCATCGGGTTGATTGCAGGACCTGCTGTATCTTTGTAAGGATCGCCGACCGTGTCACCGGTGACAGCTGCCTTGTGTCCGTCGCTTCCTTTCTTGTGCACAACACCCTTATCGTCGGTAACGCCGTCTTCAAAGGCTTTCTTGGCGTTGTCCCATGCACCGCCGCCGCTTGTCATGGCAATGGCGAGGAAGAGCCCGGTCAGAATGCTTCCGATCAGAACCCCGCCGAGCGCCTTCGGCCCGAGGACAAACCCCACAACGATAGGTGTTACTACAGGAAGAAGTGCAGGCACCATCATCTCTTTGATGGCCGACTTGGTCACGATATCCACACATTTGCCGTACTCAGGCTTGCCCGTGCCTTCCATAATACCTTTAATCTCACGGAACTGTCTGCGAACTTCAATCACGACTCCTCCCGCAGCCTTTCCGACCGCAAGCATGAGCCTGCCGCCGAAATAGTACGGGATAAGACCACCGATAAAGAGTCCGGCGATAATGTAGGGATCAGACAGATCGAAGCTTAACCCTCCCATCTTCTTGCCCAGTTCTCGCGAATATTCCGCGAAAAGGACAAGCGCTGCAAGGCCGGCGGAACCGATTGCATAACCCTTCGTAACCGCCTTTGTGGTATTTCCGACTGCGTCAAGCGGGTCTGTGACACCGCGTACCTCTTCAGGCAGTTCAGCCATCTCGGCGATTCCACCGGCGTTGTCTGTAATAGGGCCGTATGAGTCGATCGCCACGACAATGCCCGTCATGGAAAGCATCGAAACTGCCGAAAGCGCGATGGCAAAGAGACCTCCACCCGTGTTTCCGCTGAAACCACCACCGAGGAAATAGGAACCCATAATAGCCCCGACAATAACGAGCGCGGGAAGCGCGGTCGCCTCCATGCTCATGGCAAGGCCGGCGATGACGTTGGTACCATGTCCGGTAAGGCTCGCCTGGGAAATTATCTTTACTGGTCTGTATTCCTTTGCAGTATAGTACTCAGTGATCCACACAATGAGGCCAGTGAGGGCAAGTCCGATTAGGGATATGAGGAATACGCTCATCGGAGTAAATCCGCCGGTATCGGCGCCAAGCTGACCCATAAACCATACTGTTACACCATAGAAACCGATTGCCGCGAGTATACCGGCAACCGCAAGGGCTTTATAGAGCGCGCCCATGATGTACTGCTTTGCGCCAAGCTTCACAAAGTAGGTACCTATGATTGACGCAATGATCGAGACGCCTCCCAGAAGAAGCGGAAACTCCACCCAGGGGCTTTCCGCACCAAATACTGATTTTGCGAGCAGCATCGCGGCAACCAGGGTAACCGTATACGTTTCGTACAGGTCTGCTGCCATTCCCGCGCAGTCACCTACGTTGTCGCCGACGTTATCAGCAATAACCGCAGGATTTCTCGGATCGTCTTCAGGAATGCCTGCCTCTACCTTGCCGACAAGATCTGCCCCGACGTCCGCAGCCTTTGTGTAAATACCGCCTGCGATACGGGCAAACACGCTCATGAGTGAGCAGCCAAACCCGAGTCCGATGAGAGCATGGAATGCGCCTTCACCCACTGCTGCTTTTGCAATATAATAATACCCTGCCAGTCCGATGATACCGAGACCGACCACCATGATACCGGTAACAGAACCGCCCTTGAATGAAAGCGTGAGCGCGTCCTGGAGGCCCTTTGATGCAGCCTGTGTTGTACGGACATTCGCACGGACGGTAACCCACATGCCGACAAAACCGGCAAATGCGGAACCCGCGGTGCCGATGATAAACCCGATTGCTGTCCAGATACCAAGGCTTGGAATCACCGCGATCACGATGATCAGGAAAACCGCAACCATGGCTACTGTTTTGTACTCACGTGCAAGGAACGCATATGCACCTTCTTTAACCGCATTCGATATCTCCTGCATGCGCGCACTTCCGGCATCCTGCTTTGATACCCACGCTGCGGTCATGAGGGCATACAAAACGCCAAGTCCTCCGCAGAATAAACTGAATAAAATGATTGAACTCATTTACCCCTCCTTTTTAGACTTGCTTCATGAGCTAAAAGTGAAAAGTGAAAAAAACGGCAACGTATTTAATTACCTTCCACCTCCCTCCTTATAATGGTATCTTTGCAAACCATGTTATTACTTAACCTCGACATCTCTTGCCGTTGCTTTTGCAAAAACCATCGCTGTTGCCCTGTAGAGCATATGCGCCATCTTTGAAAAAGGGGCATATGCGAATAGGAAAAAGACCACAACAAGGTGAGCAAAATATATGATGTACGCAAATAGTGCCATATCAGCAAGTCTTACCAGTTCAGACAGGATACCGGTTGCCATAACCGCAAACACTACATAAATGAAAAGCCAGTCATAATACCCGCCTTTGCCTGCCTTGCTCTCATTGCTCTTTCTGTTTTTGATAACAAGCACAATACCGACCAGCAGGGCAATCGCGCTGATGTTTGCGAGCCATTTCAGCGGATCAGTCAAGGGATACGGTGACGGGCCAAGCAGCCAGGGGTAAGGCGTTTTTCCCATCGCATGCATTATCTCGTATCCGTAGAGATAAAAGACAGCCCATGCGGTCGTGATCGCAAGCCCTATGAAGCTGAACAATACGAGCATGTGCGCCAGCTTTCTGTCTTTGGTAACATTGCACTTCTCGAACCGTTTGTGCGTAAGAATTTCACCGATAGTCTCTGTTGCCGCGCTGACAATACTTCCCTTCGGCTTGAGTCCGGTTGCTTTTACCATATCTTTCCAGTACCGGGAAACACCGATTGCCAGAGAAACAACCGCAAAAAAGAAAATCGGGACAAACACGCCATCGATGTAATACGACTTAATCAATGATGAGTAGGCAATTTGTCCTGCGTCATTCCTTATGCTTTCCAGATTCAGATGTCCGAGTCCCCAAAGAATGAGAAGAAATATCACCACCGGCACAGCAAGCAGGGGAACAAGTGCACCTGGATTCCCTACCATTTTCCCGAGAGAACGGGGGACAGAATAATTCTCGATGGACAACTTTCTGACCGCATTCAGTACTTCTCCCGGATTTGCGCCTCTCGGGCAATATGCAGTGCAGTCGCTGCACTGATGGCAGAGCCATATATCGGGATTGCCGAACAGCTTGTCCTTCAATCCCCACTGGGCATATATCATTTCTTTTCTCGGAAATGGCTTGTCATCCGGGGTCAGATTGCATACGACAGAGCATGTCGCACACTGATAACATTTCTTGAGCGACTCCCCCCCCCCTTTGATGATTTCATTGACAAACTGCAAATCCGGCTTCACGATATCTCCGACAAAAGGTTCAGGGGCCGGAGTCACCTCGGCCTGAGGCTCGGCTGCTGCCTCGGTTTTTACTTCGATTTTTTCTTCTGCCATATTCACCCTCCCTTAAAGGTCGTGGACAATCTATTTAAAATTCCTTGAACGGATTCGGCCCGAACTCTTTCACCTTTGCGGCAAAGGCGTTGATCATATCAGGAAGTTTGTGATATTCATCGATTGCGACCTGCATAAGCTCGACCCGTTCTGCCTCAAGCTGAAGCTTACTCAGTGTTTCACCGACCTTGCTGAAACGGTAGTTGGCAAGTTCGCTCCCCTTCACAAAGTGACACTGATAATTTTCACCGTATTTGCATCCCAAAAGAAGGAACCCGTCGATACCTTTTGACATGGCATCGGCAATCCACACCAGGTTCATACCGCCAAGACATCTGAGCGGGATAAACCGGACACTGGTATCAATCTGCTTGCGATGCATGGCGAGGGTATCCAGGGCAGGATATGCGTCGTTCTCACAGACCAGGCACACAATCCTGAAGACATCTTCCTCAGGCACGTCAATCGCTTTAATCATCGATCCGATCATATCGACGCTGTAATCCTTGAAGGATACAATCCTCTCAGGGCAGGCCCCCATGCATGTCCCGCACCGCCTGCATCTGTTGAGATTATATAAGGGGATGCCTTTCGCATCTTCTTCAATGGCGCCAAATGGACATTCCTCCGTACATCTCTTGCATGCGGTACACCTGATCAGCTGAGCGTCAGGGAAAGTGATATCCCATGCACGCGGATGCACGGAAACGCCTTTTGCAACGTGGTCTATACACTGTATGGCCTTAAAGGCTGCGCCGGCTGCGTCCTCCTGTGCTTCTGTCATATTCATGGGCTGACGTACCGTACCTGTTGCATAAATTCCGGTCCTTCTCGTTTCATACTGGAAACAGATAAAATTGGAATCCGCAAATCCGCAGGCGCCTTCGAGAGAAGGTATCTCGGGCCCCTGTCTGTAAGCGAGATTCAGGATAAACTCGGGCTTTGGCGTGGACTCAATATACTCCTTCTTCGGGTCGTCACCTTTTGCCGCTGCCTGGGTGAGACCGTCAAGATATTCCTGGGGCACTTTCGTCGTAGGCACAAGCCCTGTCGCGAGCACGACAAGATCAGCCTCAAATTTCACCTTTTCCCCGAGCAGGGTATTTTCGACTTCAACGAAGAGGCTGCCGTTTCCTGCATCGGAAACACCTCGCACCTCCCCTTTGGTAAGCATGACACCGGGGTCGTTCTGCGCCTCCTTGTAAAAGGCCTCCAGTCTTCCGGGAGTTCTGATATCTTTATAGAAGATCATCGCGAGAGCATCGGGATTCTGCCGCACATACCGCGCCTGTTTCAGTGATGCTCCGCAGCATACTGATGAACAATACGGCAGATGCTCAGGATCTCTCTGTCCCGCGCACTGAATGAACGCCACCTTCTCCACTTCCTTGCCGTCTGAAGGTCTTGCAATCGGTCCTTTTTTCGCGATTGCTTCGAATTCAACATTCGTTACGACGTTCTTGTATTTTCCATACCCGAGATGACCGAGTTTGGTCGCATCATAGGGAACCCATCCGGTAGCCATGACAATAGCGCCAATCTTTACCGTTTCGGTCCCTGATGCACCTGAAATTGTCACATTGAATAAGCCGGGCTGACCCTCGGTTTTTTCGACTTTCGATGATTTATACACCCTGATATTCGGGTGATTTTCAACCTCTTGTACAGTCTTCTCAATGCCCGTGTCGACAATGATCGGTTCCTTGAAATCCCTCGTCGGGATCTTTTTGTAGAGCTTTCTCGCAAACCCTCCGAGCTCTGCCTCTTTCTCCACAAGGAAAACCTTATATCCTGCACCCGCCGCTTCGAGCGCCGCAGTCATTCCGGAGATACCTCCACCGATTACAAGGATATCTTTGCTGAGATTTTCCATGATCGCAGGCGCGGGCAACTCTGACTTCTGTACCCTTACGGTTCCCATGGCAATATAATCTTCTGCCAGCGCCAGTGTTTCCTCGTCATTCGGTGGCTGTGTCCACGCGACAAGTTCACGGATATTGACACGTTCGGTAAGACATCCGGGGAAATCGAACTCCTCATATTTGACGCGGGGAGAACAGGCGACGATGATCGCGGTGTTCGTCCCGCCCTTGATATCATTCTTTATCACCTGGAGGCCTTCAGGACTGCATAATACATCATGGACTTTCACGTGCTCCTCTTTTATAGGGCCACGCTTCGATGCCTTGGCAAGTTTCTCTATATCAAGGGATTCCCCAATCCCGCACCCCTTACAGATGTATACGCCGAATTTCTTTTCCATCCCTACCTCCTATTTCAAGCTCCGGATGCTCTTCATCGCAGCACCGGTCGCATCCTGGACTGACCTTGCAACATCAGCAGGGCTCTTTATGGTTCCCACCGCATATATCCCTTTCTTCAGGGCGCTGTCATCGACAAGCCCGTCGACCGTATGGGAAATATTCATCCCAACCTTCGAGCTTTTTGTCGTGGCTTCCATGCCCGTCGCAAGGACAACCATATCAAAGGTCTCCCTGATCTTTCCGCCGCCGTATATGTCTTCGACAACGACGGTAACATCCTTCGACCTTGCTTCTTCAGTAATACTCGCCACCTTGCCTTTCACAAACGTGACATTCGGATCATCCTTTATTTTCCAGTAGAATCGCTGCTCATAAAGGCCGGGGGTTCTTATGTCCATATAGAATATTTTCACTTTTGCATCAGGATACTGTTCCCGGACATACATTGCATGTTTTATTGAAGCAAGGCAGCAGATGTACGAACAATAGGGAAGATGGTTTTCATCCCTTGATCCTGCACACTGGACAAAGGCGATGTTTTTTACTTCTTTTCCGTCAGAGGGACGGATAATCTTTCCCTGCGTGGGGCCGTCGATCGCGGCCAACCTTTCAAGCATCATATTTGTTACCACATTCTGCACATTGCCTGCACCCAATATGTCCAATTTGCTCATGTCGTAGGGATTCCAGCCGGTAGCCAGCACAACCGCGCCGACCTTCAGAGTGACTGTCTCGGGCTTCATGTCAAGATCGATCGCACTGTATGTACATGCCTCAAGACAGGGCTTCATGCAGTCCTTGGAACAGGCAGCTCCGTCAATGACATACTTGAACGGAAACGCCTGATCATGAGGCAAATACGCTGCCTTCGACTTGTTCATGCCAAAATTGAAGTCATTGCTCCTGGAAGCCGGGCACGCCTGCGCACAGGCGTCGCATCCCACGCATTTGTCGTTCACATAGCGTGGATGCAGCGTAACTGCCACCTCAAAATTGCCTTCCTCGCCCTTAATGTCTGCGACCTCCGCAAGCGTGTAGAACTTGATCCGCGGATTGTTTTTTATCCTCTTGAACTGAATCTCGAGGCCGCAGTTGGGGGGGCAGAGTTTCCAGAAATATTTGTTGATCTGTGCTACCCTGCCACCAAGATATGGGTTTTTTTCTACGATATAAGCATCATGCCCCGCTTCCGCCACTTCTATGGCAGTAGTGAGACCGCTCATACCTCCTCCAATTACAAGAACACTTTTATTGTCTGCCATATTAACCCTCCTTTAAGGCAGTAAGTCACAAAGAGATAGTTATGGCGCTCTAACCATCACTTTTTAACCTACTGTTCAGACGGGCTGTATTATATCATACTTGTCAAGAAAAATAGCATAGGGAAATTCAAAAAAAAGGGGAGGGCAAAGCCCTCCCCTTCCCATACAAAATTATGGAAACATCTGTACGTACGGTACTTTCTTGAACTCCCAGGTATTTGTCTCTGCATTGTATTTGGAGTTTGTGAAGCACTTCCAGTTGGCGTCATCGATCTTGTTGAAGTCGCCTCTGTAGTAGTAGCCAGGATATCTTGACTCTTCTCTGAAGAGGATATGCCGTGCATGTGCCTCAACAGACAGGATCCTGTGATAGTTCTCGAAGCATCTCAGGAGCTCATGGAGATTTGCTGCTGCCATCTTGTTGCAGTCCTCTTTGAGCATCTCGAGCTTCTCGAGGCCGGCTTCGAGCATGGTCTTTGAAGTCATATACCATGTCGCACAACCACCAAAGTACTCATCAGCGATCTTCATCAGCCTCAGCTGGAGCGCTTTCGGGCCGATGTAGTTGGGGTTGATATCCGGATCGGTGGTGTAGGTTTTGTATTTCTCATAGATCTCGAACGGCAGATAGAGCTCAGCCGCGATCTCGTCAAGGGACAGTTTCGGGTCCGGCTTGTAGTCTGCATGGTCGAGGATGTACGCGATTGCTGCCTTCGCTGCCATTCTGCCTTCTGCATGGGAGCCGGAGGAGAATTTGTGTCCTGATGCACCGACAACGTCGCCTGCCATGAAAAGGCCGGGCACGGTTGACATCCTGTTATAGCCCCAGGTGTAGTGCTCGGGTGTTCCCGGAAGGTCGCCAGGTCCGCTGACCCAGAAGCCTGCGCAGCCGGCATGTGAACCGAGGAGATACGGCTCGGTCGGCATGATCTCGGAGGGAACCTTGTCAGGTTCGACATTGTTTGCCGCCCAGAGGGATGCCTGGCCGATCGCCATGTCGAGGAAGTCTTCCCATGCTTCTGCCTCAAGGTGTTTCAGCTTCTTTGCGCCGACTTTTTCTCCGAGCTGGCCAATAATTCTCTCGGAGAACTCTTTCATTGCGGTATGGGTATTCATGAGGATCGGGCCTTTGCCGTCCTTCATGGCCCTCATCATCAGATGGTTTCTGATGGCGGTACCGAGGTTCTTTGCATAGTCGCCATATCTTGCGACTGCATCGTCGAAATACTCTTTATTGGTGCAATAATCCTCACCGTAGCTGTCGGTTGCTTTTGCCTTGAAGAAGAGGAACCATGCGCCGACAGGTCCGTATCCGTCCTTGAACCTTGCAGGGACGAACCTGTTTTCCATCAGGGACATCTCTGCACCTGCCTGCATGCCGAACGCATATCCTGAACCGGAGCAGAACACCGGGTACCAGGTTCTTCCCATACCTTCACCAACCGACCTCGGCCTGAAGCAGTTGACCGCACCGGCAGTTGCGCAAAGCATCGCCTTTGCCTTGAAGGAATAGATCTTGTTTTCCCTTACACTGAATCCGACTGCTGCCGCAACATTCTTGCCGTTTTTATCCATAACGGCCTTCACAATGAAGACCCTTTCAAAATGGTTCTCTGCAACACCGGTAGCAGCCCTGTTGGACTCAAGCGCCTTCTTTGCAGCTTCAGCAACGACAACCTTGTAGGATTCGCCGTTGATCATGATCTGCCATTTGCCGGAACGGCAGGGTGTTCCGCCGTCTTTCAGCATCGCGTGGCCTTTTTCCGCTGCCTCGTGGCCATCCATCGAGAATCCGTCCTCGCCCTTCTTCCAGATCGGGAGGCCCCACTCTTCGAAAAGGTGGACTGAATCATCAACGTGCCTGCCGAGGTCATATACGAGGTCTTCCCTGATGATGCCCATGAGGTCGTTTCTTACGTATTTTACGTAGTCAGCAACCTTATTCTCGCCGACGTAGGTGTTGATGGCTGAAAGACCCATTGCGACCGCGCCGCTTCTGTCTGTTGCAGCCTTATCGACCAGAACGACGTTCAGTTTCTTTGCGTTTGCCCAGCGGCATGCCTCAAACGCCGCGCCGCATCCTGCCATACCACCGCCCAAAATGAGCAGATCGCATTCTACTTCAGTAACTTCCGGCTTCTGACAATATGAAAATGTACAGGTTTCTTTTTCCATTTATATATTCACCTCCTTAATTATTCAGTTCTTGCAGGCTTGGTAAATAAGCCAGGCTGCTTAATGGTTGCGAAATCAGGCTCGGGTTTTCCGGCATACGGATCGACTGAACCTTCAACCGTGGTTCTGATCGGGAACTTGAATCTCTTGGTAAGCCCGCTTCTGAATTTGATCGTCCACATAATGGAATCGGTGCCTCTCATCGGAACGGTCTGGGATCCGAGGGGAACAAAGTCTGAGTAACCTCTCACTTCCACGGCCTGCTGAGGGCAGATTTTTACGCAGTTGAAGCACTCCCAGCACTGCTCAGGCTCCTGATTGAAAGCCTTCATCTTGTCCCTATCAAGGATCATGAGATCGTGAGGACAGATGTACTGGCAAGCGGTCTTATCCCCTGCCTTACAACCATCACACTTTTCAGTAATTACAAAACTTGGCATATAACAACACCTCCTTTTGGGTAATATGTTTAAAAACACAACCTATAGACATCATTTACCGCTCTCATGCTGCAAAACCTCGTGTTCCACCTCCTTTCCTTATGACAATATAATGAGCAGGAGGCTGATAAAGCTTGGCCTTATCACACCTCCGGCTGGTTCACATTATTTCTTTTCGCCTTCCGCATATTTGTGCAGTTTGATCTCTACCTTCTCGGTCAGGCCCTGATAGTACTCCTGAAGAATGGCGGCGACTTCCGGACGGCTGAACTGCGATGATACCGACTGGCCCTCGGAGAGCATCTTTCTGAGCATTGTACCGCTGAGGAGCACCCTGTCGTCTTTGCCGTGCGGGCATGTCTTCATTGATGCCATACCGTCGCACTTCTTGCAGTAGAATGTCCAGTCGATCTTCAGAGGCTTGGTCTCGAGAGAACCGGCAGGAATCTGATCAAAAATCTTCTGTGCATCAAACGGGCCGTAATATTCGCCCACACCCGCATGGTCACGACCCACGATCAGGTGGCTGCAGCCATAGTTCTGCCTGAACGTTGCGTGAAGAAGCGCTTCACGGGGGCCTGCATATCTCATATCAAGCGGATAGCCGGCCTGAATGCAGGTATTCGGGACAAAATAAAGCTCGACAAGTTTATCAATCGCTTTAACCCTGACATCTGCAGGGATATCACCCGGCTTGAGTTTCCCAAGGAGCTGATGGATGAGCACACCGTCACAGATCTCAATTGCAATTTTGGCAAGGAATTCATGGGAACGGTGCATGGGGTTTCTGAGCTGGAGGGCTGCTACAGTGCTCCACCCTTTTTCATCAAACATCTTCCTGGTCTGGGCAGGGGTTAAGAAGAGTCCGGGATATTGAGCCGGGAAACCTCCCTGGCTAAGGACTTTAACGGTACCCGCCAGGTTAACATCTGCCTGTTCCATAACCATCTTGACACCCGGGTGTTCCATATCAGTTGTGGTGTAGATATTCTTGCACTCAAAATTCTTGTCGATAGCATATTTCTCGGTCACCTTCATCGTAGCCATGAACTTCTCAAACTCATCGGACCAGAGCGCGATTTCGTCACCGGCTTTAATCCCGTCAGCGTCTGCCTTGGATGCCGATAATGTAATCGGGATCGGCCAGAAAGTACCGTCCGCCATTTTGAAGTCCGAGCAAACGCTTTTCCAGTCTGCCTCGCTCATAAAGCCCAAGAGCGGAGTGAAACCACCAAGGCCCATCATAATGAGGTCACCCGCCTCGCGGGATGTAATGCTGATCTTCTTCAGTCCCTCGGCCTTTTTCTTCTCTGCGTCCAGTTCCGCCCCTTCGAGTAAAAGGGGTTTCAGTTTTTTCTCTTTTCCATGCGGATTAACTAATGCCATTTCATATCCTCCTTGATTTATTCTTTCAAGACAAAGCTTGAAATTTCTGTTATAGACCTAACGTCTCGGTAACTTTCTTGAATATGTCATCGATACTACCGGTTCCGCTGACCGATTTCAGAATGCCTTTATTTTTGTAATACCCGATGAGCGGTTCCGTCTGCGCACTGTATACTTCAAGCCTTTTCTTGATCGTTGCTTCCTTATCGTCATCCCTCTGGAACAGTTCACCGCTGCACTTGTCGCAGACTCCTTCCTTTGCAGGAGCCTTGAAATATACATTGTACATCTGGCCACATGACTTGCATGTCCGTCTGCCGGTCAGCCTTTTCATAAGATCGTCAAAAGGCACATCGACGCTGAGCGCGGCGGTCAATGACATGTTCAGTGACGCAAGCATTTTATCAAGTGCCTCTGCCTGCGCGGTATTTCTCGGAAACCCGTCAAGGATATATCCTTTTTTGCAGTCATCCTGCTTCAGCCTCTCTTCAACCATGCCGAGAACGACGCTGTCGGGCACAAGCTCTCCTTTATCCATATATGATTTTGCCTCTTTGCCAAGGGGAGTTCCCGCAGCAACTGCGGCCCGTAAAAGATCTCCCGTGGAAATCTGCGGCATGCCATATTTTTCGATCAGTTTCTTCGCCTGAGTTCCTTTGCCAGCTCCCGGTGCACCAAGCAATACGATTCTCATAATTCTACCCCCATGTTTTTGAATGACTTTTTACAAAAACGGCTAAATTAGCTTAACTGATTGAAAACAATACAAAATTATAAAGAAATATGAGCTTTGTACAAAATAAAAAATGCGTGGCAGAGCGTATAATACACAAAAAATAGACATATAACTATATTCTGCAGCATGTTTTAAGTCAAATTCATATTTCTGATAGAAAGATAAGAATTACTTATCGTTCAAATTATAAATACAAGATAAAATAAAATTAGAACTATTTCATTTTAAGCATATGGTTAATATGCTGACTAAGCTTTTCGAGCGCCATTCCCCTGTGGCTGAGAGAGTCTTTTTCACGGCCACTCATTTCGGCAAAAGTTATTGTGTACCCTGCGGGATAAAATACAGGATCATATCCGAATCCATTGCTCCCTCTCGGCTCTGTCCCTATGGTACCTTCAGCGTATCCATTAAAAATTCTTATAGCACCACCTGGATATGCAAGGGCCATACAGCAGACAAACCGCGCTTTTCTGTTGGTGAGGGATTGCATTTCCCTGAGCAGTGCTTCGACGTTCTTCCTGTCATCTGCCTCTTCGCCCGCATACCTGGCTGAAAGTACGCCGGGAGCTCCGTTCAGCGCTTCCACCTCAAGACCTGAATCATCCGCAAGTGACGCTATTCCGGTAAATTGCGCTACCGTCACCGCCTTTTTTGTTGCATTTTCTTCAAATGTTGTCCCGTCTTCCTCCACTTCCGGGCATCCCGGGAAATCATCAAGGGTAAGAACCCTGACCCCCAGGTTATGGGTAATTCGCACTATCTCATCGATCTTCTTCCTGTTTCTCGTTGCAAGCACTAATTCCATTCTTGTTCCTTAATTAAGAGTCCGGGTGAAGTGAAAAAATTTCCCTGCGGATGCGATTTTATACCATAAATATATTTGGCAACGCAACACGCCCGTAAAAACCCCGGTCTTGCACACAGCCGCAAAATGTGGTAAAAAAGCATATGCATGAAATCCTGCGCGCAGAACATCAGCAGTTCAGCCACGAGGAACTCAGCGCACGTATCGCCAGGTGGGTAGGCGAAGACCGGGTTCCGAAACGTTTGAATATTATTACTGACACGACCGACTTTTACCGGGTCGATTACGACGACGTAGTAATCCTCGGGGGGAGACCCTATCTGATCCGCAACAATGAAAGGGAGGGCCGCTTCGGTATTGACGAACAGCAAAAATACTGGGTCAAGCGGGCACGGGATCTTTCGGACGGCAGTGTCAGGATCATCAAACTCGTGTTTCATGAACGGTTCAAGGCAAAGGTCGGTGAAATCGTCTTTGATTGCTACAGAAGCCCCAAAAAAGAGGCCCGGATCCTTGATCTCACCCGAGACCACCCCAGGTTCATGCACGGATTTTCGATACGCGATGCTTCAGACAATACCATACGGGTAATTGAATTTATCAGGGGCAGGACACTGGCCGACCATGTGCTCTCCCTGGGCAAAGACCATGAGGAGTATTTCCATACTCATTTGCCTCGCGTAATCGACGAATTCATCGACCTTGTGAAGGCGATACAGTTCATCCACAGCCACGGGGAAAAGCACGGAGATATCAGACGGGACCACATCCTTAAAGACGAAGCGTCAGGACTTGCGCGCTGGATTGATTTCGACTTCAACTATCTCCACAAGGAAAACATGTTCGGCTACGACCTCTTCGGGCTGGGAAACATTCTCGCATATCTGGCAGGGCGCGGAGATGTAACTATCCAGAATCTCAGGGAGCAGGCATCGCCTGCCTGTGCCCGTATTACGCGAAACGACATAAATATTATATTCAATAACAGGGTGGTGAATCTGCAGAAGGTGTATCCGTACATACCGGAAGCGCTTAACTTTGTACTCCTTCATTTTTCCGTGGGCGCAAACATCTATTATGATACTGCTGACCAGTTCCTGCACGACCTGCAGGAAGCACGGGAAAGTCTTCACCATACATGATTGCACTATCTGGAGGGTAACTGCATGAATACAGACGTAAAAAAGCACAGGAATATCCTTATCGCCGTCGATGCATCCGAGAACGCGAGACGCGCGGTTTCCTATGTGAAGGATCTCCTCGACGGGCTGCCGGGCTTTCATATTACCATCACGACCATCATTCCGCAGCCCCCGGAAGATTATTTCGTCTCTGAACGCGAAAAAACAGACTGGATCGAGAATCAGAATGACACCGCAACGCGCATTCTCGAAGAGTATCGTCAAATCTTCATTCAGGCCGACTTCCGGGAAGAAGACGTCACGTCACATCTCGTAATGAGGGAATGCACGTCACTGGCAGAATGTATCCTCGATGAACGCAAAAAACTTGCGTGCGGCACAGTCGTCATCGGTCGCCGGGGGATATCAAGGAAAGAGGAATTCATGTTCGGAAGCACGTCCAGTAAAATTCTCCATACCGCAAAGGACTGTACGGTGTGGGTAATCGAATAGCCGATGGAAAGGTCCTGAGGTGAATTTTCTTTATTTCATTCCCTGTTTTTCTTTATGTTCATCGTGCGGACCCTTGAAAAATCCTTCAGATCTCTGTTAAGATTTTTGGATGTCTGAGGAATTGAAAAGGGCAGGGTTGCTTCACAGGACCATCGCCAAAATCCTCGATTTTATACTCATTGCTGCAGTTATAGAGATAATTCCAAAGGCCGGTTTTTTTGCAGGGCTTGCCTATCTCTTGATAGGTGACGGCCTGTTTGACGGAAGGAGCCTGGGGAAAAAACTGATAGGTATTCAGGTTGTTTCAGCAGATACCATGAAACCCTGTCCTTTCAGGGACTCCATACTCAGAAACAGCATATTCGCTATCGGATTTCTTCTCTACAGATTCCTCTGGTTCGGGTGGATATTCGTTGCGATTGTCTGTGCCCTTGAATTTATCATATTGCTGGGGAGCAGAAACGGAATGCGTCTCGGTGACGAAATCGCAAAAACGGCCGTAATCGACCCCCCCCAGACAACACAGGAGGGATGATGTTTTTCCACAAAATACTCGGATTGTTCTCGAACGATCTTGCCATAGATCTCGGCACTGCAAACACCCTTGTGTATCTCAAAGGGAAAGGCATCGTCTGCAATGAGCCTTCTGTTGTCGTCCTCAGAAGAAACGACAAGAAGCCTGTTGCGGTGGGTGCGGAAGCAAAACGGATGCTCGGGAAAACCCCCGCAAACATTATTGCGATACGCCCCATGAAAGACGGGGTCATTGCGGATTTCGACGCGACAGGCGAAATGCTCAAGTATTTCATCACAAAAGTCCACAACAGAAGGAGCTTTGTCTCACCGAGGGTCATCATCGGGGTACCTTCAGGCATCACACAGGTTGAGCAGCGCGCGGTCAAGGATGCTGCCCAGGTATCAGGCGCAAGAGAGGTATATCTGATAGGCGAGCCCATGGCTGCAGCCATCGGTGTCGGGCTCCCTGTCGGCGAACCTTCAGGAAACATGATCGTTGATATCGGAGGCGGTACGACAGACGTTGCCGTCATTTCCCTTGACGGAGTCGTCTACAGCAAGGCGGTGAGGGTCGGCGGCGACAAGATGGATGATGCAATCATGGCATTCATCAAGCGGAGATACAATCTCATGATCGGAGACATGACTGCTGAACAGATAAAGATTACCATCGGGTCTGCCTATCCCACAGAAGGCAGCGATGCAAGGACCATGGAAGTAAAGGGGAGGGACCTCATTTCGGGGATTCCCAAGACCCTCACGATCAATGAAACAGAGATACGCGAGGCGCTCGCAGAGCCTGTGAATGTTATCCTCGACACCATAAAGGTAATCCTTGAGAATACCCCTCCCGAACTTGCGTCAGATATTGTTGACAGAGGAATCATCCTCGCAGGCGGTGGAGCCCTGCTCAGGGGACTGGACCTGCTCATCCGTGAGGAGACCGGGCTGCCGGTATTGGTAGCCGAAGACCCCCTCACGGCAATTGTCCGGGGTGTAGGCAAAATGCTTGATGAAATTGATTTGCTGAAAAGAGTAGCTATTAATCTATAATGCCTAAAAAGAGGCTTCTGCTTTTTCTGTTTGTCATCCTGTCTCTCAGCGTGATGACCTACCAGAGCAACAGGCAGCATTTCCTCCCTTTCAAATTCCTGAACGGAGTTTTCAACAAAGTCCATGATGCAAAACATGCGGTAAAGGAGTTTATTTCCTCTCCCTTCAGAAAAATGCTGCTGAGGGAACAGGAGAATGCTCGCCTGAAACAGGAAATCTCTCTGCTGATGCAGAAACAGCAGAAATGCCTGGAGGCCCTTTCTGAAAACCAGAGGCTCAGGGAGATTCTCGCGCTCCGGGAAAAAGAGCCGAAATACGTTACGGGCGCACGGGTCATCTCAAGGAATACCGACCAGTGGTCCAATACGCTCGTGCTCGACAAAGGGAGTGCGGACGGCGTGAAAAAAGACATGTCCGTCGTGACGGAAAAAGGCCTGGTGGGAAAGATCGCGGGAGTTTCCGGTTCCTATTCCTATCTCCTGCTCCTGAGCGACATCAACTTTTCCGTATCGGCAAGGCTCCAGGAAAGCCGGGCCGAAGGAGTCGTTTCAGGGACAGGGTTCAGAAAATGCCGGCTGAAATACCTCCCCTTTGAAGACGAGGTCAAGATAGGATCTGCAGTCATCACATCAGGACTCGACATGCTGTTTCCGCCGGGAATTCCGATCGGATATGTGACGAAGGTCAACAAAAAAGGGGTCGGGTTTTTTCAGGACATCGAGGTTCTCCCTTTTGCAGACAGCAACAAAATTGAGGTCGTTGCAATAATAAAAAAGGAATGACCTACTTTATCTGGGCAGTCATAATATTTCTCACGTTCATCCTGCAGGCCAGCTTTTCGCTGTTTGATGTCACCCCGAATCTCACGGTCATTCTGGCGTTTTATGCGGGGATCAGGAAGGGAGAGGTCAGGGGATTGCTGATTGGCGCGCTCATCGGCATTATCGAGGACAGTCTTTCCGGCGCGTTTCTCGGGCTGAATCTCCTGAGCAAAGGGCTGGTGGGATATTTTTCCTCTCTCATGTACAGCAGATATTTCATCTGGACTCCTTTGCTCGGAATCATCAGTATCATGGCATTTACCCTGATTGACAGTTTCCTTGTGTTTGCATCAAGAAGCATATTCGAGAGAATGCCGGGCACGCCGGGCTCCGCGGTATTCATCTTCCTCATACAGGCAATCATGAATGCCTTATTCGGGCTCCTGATAAAACCGGCAAAAAAAGAATGAGGGAACCACTGCATGAAGAACGGCTCTGAAAAAATATCGCTTATCAGCTATCTCGTGATCATAGCCTTTCTTCTGCTCGTGATGAGGTTGTGGCAACTGCAGATACTGCAGGGAGACGAGTACAGAAAGCTTTCAGAAGCCAACAGGCTGCGGATCATAAGCGTACCTGCCCCCCGCGGCATCATCTTCGACAGGAATGGGATACCGCTCGTGAAAAATGCCCCATACTATTTCGCATCAATAATCCCGGACCAGTTTGACAGAAACAGGATTGACCAGCTGGCAGCGGTCATTGCGATCCCGGCCGCGGAGATCACAGACAAGCTGGACAGAATGGAAGCGAGCCCGTTTGTCCCGATACGATTAAAAGAGGAGCTGTCCGTCCGCGAAATCGCATTTATCGAAGCGAGACGTTCAGACTTCCCCGGTCTTTTCATAGAAGTGCAGGTCAACAGGGAATACATGTTCGGAAATGTCGGTGCACATCTCATGGGATATCTGGGGAAAATAAGTCCTTCACAGGCAAAAGATCCGTCATACAGGAATATCCCCCCTGATATGTTCATAGGGCAATGGGGCATCGAAAAGCTTTTTGACAGTGTCCTCAGGGGGGCTCCCGGCAGAAGGATAATCGAGGTGAATGCACTCGGCAGGGAAATACGGCTGCTTGAGGAGGACCCGCCGGAAAAAGGGAATGATATCACCCTCAGCATCGATATCAATCTACAGAAGGGCGCTGAAAAAGCATTCGGGGACAGGGCAGGCGCACTTGTAGCCATTCAGCCCGATACCGGAGAGATACTCGGACTGGTCAGCAAACCTTCATTCGACCCGAACCTTTTCACGCGGGGGATACGCCAGGAGGACTGGACCGCTCTGGCAACCGACAAGAAATTTCCGCTTCTCAACAGGGCTCTCCAGAGCCAGTACCCTCCCGGCTCGACATTTAAAATCGTTACGGCAATCGCAGGGCTGGAGGAGGGGGTCATCACTCCCGACACGAAAGTGGACTGCAGGGGGAGCGTTTCTTTCGGCAAATGGCGTTTCGGCTGCTGGCGGAGGCAGGGCCACGGAGTGGTTTCTCTCCACAGGGCTATTGTCGAATCGTGTGATGTATATTTTTATGAGGTCGGCAAGCGTCTCGGGATAGACAGGATTCACGATTACGCGGTAAACCTCGGCCTTGGGAAAAAGTCAGGCATCGAGCTCGGCCTGGAAAAGAGCGGGCTGATACCGGACACCGCGTGGAAACTCGAACACAAAAAGACCCCCTGGTTTCTCGGTGAGACCTTCATCGCAGCAATCGGTCAGGGATATGTGTCGGTCACCCCGATCCAGCTCGCAATGATGACAGGTGCCGTCGCAAACGGGGGAATGCTCTACAAACCGGCTCTCATAAAAGACGCCCGGCCGGTAATCCTGCAAAACTTCAGCATCTCGAAACACCATCTTGAATCAGTAATAAAAGGGCTTTCCGGTGTGGTGAACGAGCCGTCAGGAACGGGGTGGGCTGCAAAATCCGAGATCACCGACACGGCAGGGAAGACCGGCACCGCACAGGTGGTAGCGATGAGAGGGGGAAAGCAATATGCCGGCGAACGGTTCAGAGACCATGCCTGGTTTGTCGCCTTTGCACCCGTGGATAGCCCGGAGGTCGCCATGGCTGTGCTCGTAGAGCATGGAGGGCATGGCGGCGCCGCTGCTGCACCCATCGCACGCATTGCGATCGAGGAATACATGAAATCACTCCGTTCCCTTGACCATTCAATACAGAGATAAATTATAATACCCAATGGGAATATTACAGTGCATCGGAAATACACCGATCTCCTCAATAGAGACAAATCCTAACCCCAAGGTAAAACTCTACGCAAAACTCGAAGGAAACAACCCCGGAGGCTCTGTGAAAGACCGTATCGCCCTTTACATGATAGAGGCTGCAGAGAAGGACGGAAGGCTCACGAGGGATAAAATAATACTCGAGGCGACCTCTGGGAATACAGGGATCGGGCTCGCCATGGTTGCCTCAGCCAAAAGGTACCGTGTGAAGCTCACCATGCCTGCATGTGTCAGCATCGAGAGGAGGCGGATACTCGAAGCATTCGGTGCAGAACTGATTCTGAGCCCGCCTGACGAGGCTACGGACGGCGCGATACGGCTGGCGCACAAGATACTGGCCGAGGCTCCTGACCGGTATTTCATGCCAAACCAGTTCGACAACGAAGCCAATATCATGGCTCATTACGAAACCACCGGCAGGGAAATCTACGAACAGACCGGCGGAGAAATTACCCACTTTGTTGCCGGAATGGGAACTACAGGAACGCTGATGGGAGTGAGCAGAAGGCTCAAGGAATACCGCGAGGATATCCGGATAATCGGCGTCGAACCCATTCTGCATCACAGGATACAGGGGCTGAAGAATATGACGGAATCGATCAGGCCGAAGATATTCGATCCCGCACAGCTTGACGAGAAATATTTCGTCAACGATGAAGAAGCATTTGACACCACGAGAATGCTCGCAGTGAAAGAGGGGATATTTGCAGGCATGTCAAGCGGCGCGGCAATGCACATTGCCCTCAGGAAATCCAGTGAGATTAGGGAAGGAGTCATCGTCGTCCTCCTTCCTGACAGAGGCGACCGTTACCTCTCCACATCGCTCTTTACGTCTGTCTGCGCAAAGTGTCCTCCCTAAAAGACCCGGTACAGGCAAAGGCTGATGCATGTGATATCCGTCCATATTTTTTGTGCACAGGGCCTTTCCTGAACCAGGGTGCCGAATGAATGTATGCTGAAAATAGACCGCAGGCTCATTCAGAATTTTGACTGGATCACCCTCGCGGTCACGATCCTCATAGCCCTCATAGGGATCATGACCATCTACAGCGCAACACGCCCCCTCGCAGAAGGAGAGCATCCGGTTTTCTATCTGAAGCAGATTTCATGGCTCGTCCTCGGAATCGTCGCCCTGTTCTTCATTACGAGCATTGATTATATCTGGTTCAGTAGATTCTCCCTTCCCTTCTATATCATGGGGGTTATCCTTTTACTCGCAGTCTTTATCTTCGGAAGGACAGGCATGGGAGCCCAGCGATGGCTGAGTCTTGGCCCCGTCTCTTTCCAGCCTTCAGAATTCTTCAAGCTGGTGTATATCGTCATGCTCTCGCAGTACCTCAGCACAGTCAGAAACCCTATCGATGCGCTCTCACTCCTGAGGATATTTTTTGTCATCACCCTGTTTCCTTTCATTCTCCTTGTGAAACAGCCTGATCTCGGTACCGCGCTGATTGTTCTTGCCATCTTTACTTCACTCATCATCGCCCGCGGTCTCTCGAAAAAGGTGATAATACTTTTGGTCCTGATAGGGCTCATATCCCTGCCGTTTCTCGGGAACATATTCTGGGGAGGGCTCAAGGACTACCAGAAAAGCAGAATTGTCGCCTTTATCGAACCTGAGGTGGACCCGACCGGCATCGGCTACCACCTGAATCAGTCGAAGATCACGGTCGGATCAGGCAAGCTTGTCGGAAAGGGCTACCTGCAGGGGACACAGGGACCGTTCAGGTTCCTGCCTGAAAAACATACGGACTTCATCTTCGCAGTCTTTGCCGAAGAATGGGGGTTCTTCGGAAGCGTGCTCCTTTTCTTCTTCTATCTCGTTTTGATCCTGAGGGGCCTTGATACCGCAAGGAAGGCAAAAGATGATTTCGGCCGGCTTCTCGCCATCGGCATCACCTCAATGTTCCTCATCTACTTTTCGGTCAACGTGGGAATGACACTCGGGCTGATGCCGGTTGTCGGAGTTCCGCTGCCGTTCATGAGCTACGGAGGAACCGCGCTCCTTTCGAACATGCTGGCGGCAGGCATTCTTATCAACATCAGAACCCGCCGCTTTGAACTCTTCCATTAAAGAGTTTCCTTTTGTTATAATTTTTATCTGCCTTGCGGTTATTTCTGTCCTTTTGTCCGTTCAAAGGCGGTGTAGCTCAGTTGGTTAGAGCATGCGGCTCATATCCGCAGTGTCCGGGGTTCAAATCCCTGCACCGCCACCACACTTTTTAAGTGCTCCATATGGCGTTGTCAGAAGCAGATGGTAATGGTTTCCCATGATGCAGTAGGCATAGAGGTCTATCCTGTATTTCTTGACTGCGATTTACAGTGTTTCGAGGAAGTATTCTTTGTCCTGATCCTCTGCGAAGATGTGTTCTCCCCTGTTGCCCCGCGATATGATGTGATATGCCGCGCCTTCATACTCTATCCTCAGGGGTCTTGCCATGAGGTCAATTATAAGAACCTATCGTCATATTCATGTAGGGTCAAGGAATGGCGAGTTGCTTTAGGATGCGCCTTGGCCGTGTCCGCCGTTTCCAGTTTCGTGCCCGTTTAGGTTATCCATAACACTTTTCCATCCCCTGCCTCATCAAACCGTACGTGAGGTTTTCCCTCATACGGCTTTCCTGTTCTCTTCGCAGCAAGGCATATTACCTATCGCGCCGAAGCCGCTTTCAGGCTGATATACTCAATCCGGTAGTCATAAAACAAACCCCATTTCTGATATATATCTTCCTTACTCCACCGCTGCCAGCCGAAGCCCTTCAGTTTCTTCCGCCTCATGACAAACTTCCTCACCCTCTTTTCTATGTAGTTTCTGACTTTACAGAAGGTACGGTGGCTGTTGCCCATCCTGAAATAATTCACCCAGCCACGTATTACTGCATTGACAGTGCTAATCACTTCGTTCAAGGGTTTAGCCCAGCTTGCCTTGAGCGCCGCTTTTATTCTCTTGCCGATTTCCTTGACCTTCTTTTTCCGGGGTGTCTTGCTGACATAGACTTTTCCTTCACGGTTCTTGTTCAACCGAAAGTCGAACCCAAGAAAGCTGAAGCAGCCTCCTTCTTTGAGGTTGACCACTTTCGTCTTTTCCTGGTTCATCTGCACTTGCAGTTTATCGAGTTCTTCACTCAACCGCCTCTGTACAGTACTCAACAGCCGGTCTTCATTAGGATGCCCGTGAACAAGTATTACCATCTCATCCGCACTCCGTATAAAAGCAAGATTGTCGTACCCTTTGCGCCGGGTTACGTCCCGCGCCCGTTCCATCATCTCATCCACATCGTTAAGGTAAAGGTTCGACAGCAATGGCGATATGATTCCACCCTGCGGCACTCCCTTCTTCCCATTTGCTTTGAGTATGAGTTTCAGAAGATGCATGATGTCGTCATCCTGCACCCTGCGGGCAACTTTCTCCAACAAGATATGATGTCTTATGTTGTCGAAGTATCCGCTCAGGTCTACGTCTACTACCCTTGTCAGCCCATGCAGTACTCCGGCAGTCACTTTGTCGATTGCCTGATGTGCATGCCGCTTCGGTCAGTAGCCGTATGAACAATCCTTGAAGTCAGCCTCAAATATCGGTTTGAGTATGAGCTTCAGCGCTCCTTGTACAACACGATCCTTTACAGTCGGTATCCCGAGGGTGCGGCTCTTTCCGTTTCCCTTCGGGATCTCTACCCGTCTGTTCGGCATCGGGCTGTATGTCCGGTTCAGGAGTTCCTGTCTTATCCCTTCCAAAAATCCTTCAACGCCCTCTGCTTCGATATCTGCAAAACTCTTTCCATCGATTCCGGGCGCTCCATCGTTGGCCTTTGCCAGCCGATAGGATTCTTCAAGGATTTCTTGCTTGCAGATATGACAGTAAAGTCCCCAAAACCTCCAGTGCTTCTCGGTCTTCGCCTTCCTGTATATCTTTCTTCTCAGTTCCTGCAGTCCCATGGAAGCCTTTGTCATTCTTCCCTGCCTTACCTATGTTGAAAGATTTAAGATACAGCAGAGCCCCTTTGCTCCGACAAGGTTGTGTTGTCCTTGCCATCGTCGCTCCTACGGACTCATCCGTCACCCTCTCGTCTGTCGGCACACTTCGTCGTGCAACTTATAGCGCCTACTCTTGCTCCCGATATTTCTGTCAGGGACGAGGAGGGTTTCCCCAGTTGACAGCGCTTCTTTCTATCCGTGTCGCCGCTGATACCCCGCCACCGTTCTTTTACCTGATAGCTGTTGTAGGTAAAAGAATGTTGCCTTCACCAATTATTGACAGGTTCGGCCAGTGGTACTCGTCTTTTACGAGGCTACATCTACGTTCACGTTAGTTACGACCCGGATATTTGCTCATCCCGCTATACGGAACTTTGTCGATGGGCTTCAGACGACAACGTTTCCATCACCCCCTGCCATCCAAGCTACATGGCCTCCGGCTTTTGCCATGACGGGACTCTCACCCGTTAGAGCGCGCTACCCTTCGCTGGGCACGCCACGATTCAAGGGCTGACCCCAGAGGTTTTATTGATGAGACCATGTGAAGCACGGGATATTGCACACCCGGTCTTTCCTCGTCTCCCTTTTGTCCGATCTTCCGTCAACTGCACCGTCTCCTGCATGCAGGAACAGATCGGCAAAGCCCTCAGGATTCTCCCCAGTATGTCCTGAAGCCCGGGTGGATCAGCGCATACCCGATGCCGATGAGCATCCAGAACATCTGTCCCGGCCATCCATGATACATGTAGTCGAAAGTATTCAGGCACAGGAAACCGGCAAAGGAAGCGAATATCCCGGAAATGATCAGTCTTTTTTCCAGGATCGTTTCAGTCCTGACCGCCCGGACAAAGTCTTTCATGATAATGCCAAGCATGGCGAGAAGAAGCAGCAGTCCCGGCACACCGTTCTCAACCGCGGTGTTGAGAAAAAGATTATGTGAATGCTTGACATATATGCCGGGGTAATACTTCTCAAAGGTTCCCTTTCCGTATCCGATGCCGGTCAGCGGATAGCTGCGGATTATTTCGGCAGAACGGATGATCGCGTCAATCCTCGGCTGCTCACTTCCCCGTTTGAACAAAGTCGGAGAAATAACCGATTTGTATGACAGCACAACGCCCGCCAGAGATACGGTGAGGACGGCCGCGAGGATCAGCATCCGGTACTTCTTCAAAAAGATAAATACAAGGATCAGGAGCTCGATCATGACCGCAATCCATGCTCCCCGCGTAAAGGTAAAAAACAGGGCAGCCAACGAGACCGGTATGCTGAAAAGAATGATGCGCCTCAGCCAGCCATCAAAAGAAAAGCCAAGCACGGTAACCACAGGCAGCGCAAGGACAAGGAATGTTGACAGCCGGTAGAATGCACCGGTGAACCCGTGAACCCTGTTCACAAAGAAATCGGGCGAAAGGTAAAATTGATAGCATGCATACAGAGACATGAGCACAGCAGAAAAAATCATGGGATAGAGCAGACCTTTCACTTTCCCCGGGAGAAATTCCCTCAGGCTGTAGTATGCAAAAAAATAGAGAAGGTACTGTTTGGACATTTTGGTCAGGACTTCCTCCAGGCTGTATGCCGGGTCTATTGCCTGCACCAGTCCGAAGAGCGCCCAGCAGAAAGAGACCGCCATCAACGCATGCAGCATGCTGTCCGGCGAAGAGGGTATGGGACCCTTCGCGCGGTTCGCGACCCGGTCTGCAATAAACGCGCCTGCCAGAAGGAAAAAAAGAATCTCCTTTATCGTGGTCATGCCGTTGAAAGGAAGAAGAAACAGAAGGCCGGACAGGCATATCACCTCGGTTGTCCTGAAATATGGAACTATTCGTGCGCTCATGCCCTGATCCGTCCGCTTACCGGTTATTCAGTACTGATTCATACAGCTCGGTCAGTTTTTTAATCATGACATCAGCCGTGAATTCCTCTTCAATCCTTGTGCGTCCATTAGCCCCGAGATTTTTTTTCAGGTCGTTGTCCAGGTAACTGATTTCGATCATTGCAGCAGCCAGTGATCTGACATCTTTCGGCTTGACAAGTTTACCACATTTGCAGTTCCCGAACACTTCGGGAATCCCTCCCACTTCAGAGGCAATGATCGGCAGCCCCGATGCCATCGCTTCAAGCAGTGCGATGGAAAGCCCCTCTGCAAGAGAGGGAAGCACGAATATGTCAAAGGCTCTCAGCATCTCGAAGACATTGTTTCTGTATCCTGTAAACAGTACCCTTGAAGCTACACCAAGATTCGCAGCCTTTTTTTGCAGTTCCCCGAATAACGGCCCGTTTCCTGTAATGACAAGGCGTGCGTTTGGAATTCTTTCCTTCACAAGGGCAAATGCTTCAATCAGATATGATTGTCCCTTTGTTGCGACAAGCCTTCCCACCGTGCCGAAGACAAACTCATCCTCTGCAAGGCCGAGTTGTGCACGGGATTCCCCTTTGCTGATCCGTATGCTGTCGATTGTGGAAAGATCAATGCAGTTCTTCACCGTAATCACCTTATACGGGTCCAGTCCCCAGTTGTTTTTGATAACATCTTTTCGCACGCTTTCAGAAACGGCAACGATTTTTTTCACGCCGCGCAAAAGGAACCAGTTTGTGAGTTTTCGCTTCCATGAACGGGTCCGGGCAAGACCATGGACGTGAGCGATTACAGAGATATTTCCGGAAACAAGCGCTGCCAGTGAACCGTAAATGGTGGGTTTATGTTTCTGGCAGTGGATTATGTCAATATTTTTTCGTCTGAGGATTCCGGAAAGTTTTGTGATGACAAAAGGATTAAAGACCTCCAGAGACTTCTTGCTGAACCCGAGATGGATAACCTCATACCCGAGATCGGTCAGGGTATTGTGATATCCGTGGTCTTCTCCGAGATAGCAGACAATATGGATAAACCGGCGGTTATCCACTCCCCGCACAAAGTTTATGAAAACAGGGAGATTTCTCTCAAATGCTTTTCTGAGGTGGAGGATGCAGTATTTCCCCTCTCTCATGGGGTTATCTCCGAACCTTGCGCACATGTCGTTTTCTGGTCATCCGGATAATTTCATGGATCAGGCCTCTCTTGCGGGAAAGAAGTCCCGGATTTTCCATGACATAGGCATTGAAAAACCTTAACCTGTCGGTTCTCGTAATATGCGGCAGGAGCACCATATTAAGCTGCACGAGATTCTTCAGTCTTTCCCTTTCGGGAATGGTCAGGTACGCCCGGGTCCTTTCATTGTCAATAAAGAAAAACTCCGCCGCAGAACCGGTGCCGCTGATGATGATATTGCCGACTCTCAGGTCTCCGTGACAGATACCCATTCCGTGGAGGCGTCCGATTGCATGGCCTGCGGCTTCAAGAAGGGACCGCTTCTCCGCCACTATCTGCGCCGTGACCGGCAGCGGGAAATGCGCCTGAAAATACTGATATGTCCTTTCTCCGGGGACTCCCTTGGTGATCAGGAAATTTCTCCGGACAAGACAGCAGGTCTTTTCAATGCCGTGGGCAACCGGAACAGGCGTCAGAAAACCCTTTTCGAGGAGCATCCATCCTGCCCTGTATGCGCGCTGACTCCTGGCAACCCCCAGAAGTTTCATCAGTTTGTCCTTTATTCCTCTGTTCAGGTACTCTTTAAAATAGAAGAATTCCCCGGTCTCCGGGTGCTGAAACCTCAGGACATTCGAAAACTGGGAACTTTTCATCTGCATGCCCTCCTTCCGGCTGAGAAGAAAGGGTATCTTCTCCTGAAGCCAATCTCTGTCACACTTCTCTGCAAAAAGGATACTCAGTGATGCGCCTTTTCCCGGCGTCATTTTTACCATCTCGCCGGCAGCGCTATTTTTTCCGGTAGTCTGCATGAACCGACAAGAAGAAAGCAGAGAGCTTCTCTGCCCTTTTCTCCCAGCTGAATTCATCGGCTGATGTATACGCGCCGATTGCAAGAGATTCTGCAAGGGCACGGTTATCCAGCACAAGGGAAATCTTTTCCGCAAGATCTTTGGGATCCTCCGGTCTGGCAAGGATTGCATCCCTGCCTTCCGTGACTTCCTCCCGGACCGACGGCAGGTCAACAGCGACGATAGGTTTTCCCATTGCCATGTATTCATACAATTTTGTATGCGCAGCATACCGCCTTTTCCCCCTGTCCAGTGCGCAGATAACCATCACGTCCGACTTCATGGCTTTTTCCATTGCCATGCGCGGACTGACAAAGCCGTGAAAATCGACTCTTTCTGCAACGTGAATCTCGGCCGCAAGCATTCTCAGCCTGCGCAGATCCTTTTCGCCGCCGCCGATAATACTCAGCCGCGCTTCGGGTATATATCTCAGTGCCTCGATGAGGATATCAGCACCCTGCATCGGATACAGCTGCCCGATGTAACCAATGATGCGCTGAGCAGACTGCGCATGCCGAAACGGGATTTTTTCGGCTGCCAGGGGAACCTTTGCAACCGGTATCCCCTCAATCCCGTAGGTCTCCCTGAGGATATCCGCGAACGTATTCAGAAGGACAACAATGCCGTCTGCCCTGCGGAATACATAGTGTTCGTTCGGGTCCTTTTCGGGGCAGGTGTCATAGAATTTCTTTATCTTCATATCATGCACTTCAATGACAAAGGGCAAATTCAGAAGTTTTTTGAATCTCAGAAGGAAACGGGCAAGCTTGATCTCCCTCAGGTAAATGATATCAGGAGCCTGCGCGCCTTTTTTGAGAGACAGGATTTTCAGGAGAGAGAAATAATTGAAGATGGCATGCCAGGAAAAAGGCTTTCCTCTCAGCATCGGAACCTGCACAATTTCCATTTCAGGGACAGGCGCTATCCCGTAATAGGAAAAAATGTCGTCATGTCCTGCGGGTCTTCCGGTGATGATCTTTACCCTGTGACCAGCCCGTGCAAGGGCATAACACGTTCTCATGATAACAATATCATGAGCCTTCCCTCCCATAAGACGCTGATTGTGAAGATAAATGATGGATAAAGGCTGTTGTAATCCTATTTTCATAGAATCGGGTTCGCAGGCAGTACTGCGTGTATAGCCTGATTTGAACGGTTCAATTATACTATAAAGGATATTGTATTTGCATAATCACGCGTTTTTTATCCATAATGGAGAGTTCATGAGCGAAACTCTCTCAGTAAGATACGGGATATTGTGTTACCGGTTTTCATAAGCGGACATCCCCGGAGCGGCACGACCCTGCTGGGGGCGATGCTGGGGGCTCATCCCCGGTGTATCTGCACGCCGGAGTCCCCTTTCAAGGCGCGGGTCTTCCGGAACTTGGGGAAGAAAGGGAGTGCGAAAATTGACATTGCCACCGCCTTCGCCATGATCAGGAACAGCTGGAGATTCAGGGTATGGAACCTTGAAATACCCCCCCCTGTTCCGGGCCCTGAGGTCGGTTCTTATCCTGACCTCATACTCTGGCTTGTGAAGGGCTATGCAGAAAAAGCGGGCAAGCCGGACGCTCATGTCTGGATTGACCATACCCCCGCGAATATTGAGCATGCGGATATCCTTACCGGGCTTTTTCCTGATGCAAAATTCCTGCACATCGTTAGGGACGGAAGGGCAGTTGCAGCCTCTATTATGCGCCTGGACTGGGGTGCAAATACCATAGACAGGGCCGCTGTTTCCTGGGTCAGAAAGGTCTCTCACTACCTTGCGGCGGAATCTGTCCTGGGACATGAACGGATCATGCAGGTGAAATATGAGAAACTGATCCGGCAGCCTGAACAGACCCTCACAGATATATGCCGGTTTGCCGGCATTGACTTTCAGGACGGGATGCTCAGGGGGACCGGATTCAAGGTGCCGGCGTATACCGCATCACAGCACTCACTCCTCGGCAAAGCGCCTGAGGTCGAAAGGATACACGCATGGGAAAAAGATTTGACGCCGAGGCAGGTCGAGATATTTGAGAGTATCGGGGGGAACCTGCTCCAGTCACTCGGATATTCCCTGCGATACGGAACGGCCGCAAGAAAAATGAACATCGCGGAGCACGTTGTCTCCGGCATCGAGGAGACCATCCGGGGGAAAATAGTCAACAAACTCAAGCGCCGCAGGAGGATCAGGAAGGGGATTGCCTGAACTCCCGCAAGATGGCGACATCATACTGCATGAAAGGAGGCTTCCCGTAACAGAGATATGGAGAATACGACACACAATACCATCACACACAAAAGCAAGGTAACCAGAGAAGACAGATGGAAACTGAACAGACACCGTTCTTCCCTTGTCTGGATCACCGGGCTGCCCGGTTCCGGAAAATCGACCATTGCACATGAGCTTGAGCACAGGCTCATGCAGGAAGGCGTGAGGACATTTGTGCTTGACGGCGATAATGTCAGACAGGGCCTGTGCAGAGACCTGGGGTTTTCGGCTTCTGACCGGAAGGAGAACCTCAGGAGGATCGGGGAAGTCGGAAAACTGTTTGCGGATGCAGGGATACTGACGATAGCTGCATTTGCCTCACCCTACAGGGCCGACAGGCTGATGGTAAGACGGATGTTCGGGGAAGGTGACTACATTGAGGTGTATCTGAAATGCCGCCTTGAGGTATGCGAGTCGAGAGACCCCAAGGGAATGTACCGGAAAGCCCGCTGCGGTGAGATTCAAAACTTTACCGGGGTATCAGACCCCTATGAACCACCGGAGAACCCGGAGATACTCCTTGAGACGGATACGCTGAGTGTGGGGGAGAGCGTAGCCAGAATACTGCATTTCCTGCAAGAGAAGGAACTGATACGCTGACCCCGCTAAGAAAATGCGTTGTACAGTTCCCTGTATGTGGCATTTTTTTCGATCAGGTCTTCATGCCTGCCGATGTCCGCTATTTCCCCCTTATCAAGGATCAGGATTCTGTCCGCGTGCCTGATTGTGGACAGCCTGTGTGCAATGACTATAGTTGTCCTGCCCTTCATGAGCATATCGAGCGCCTTCTGAACGAGGGCCTCCGAAACCGAATCGAGCGAGGACGTTGCTTCGTCAAGGATGAGGATCGGGGGGTTCTTCAGGATTGCCCTTGCGATCGCAATCCTCTGCCGCTGGCCGCCTGAAAGCTTCAGCCCTCTATCCCCGATAACAGTATTGTATTTTTCAGGCAGTTCCCGGATAAATTCGTCTGCGTATGCCATTTTCGCGGCATACAGTATTTCTTCTTCTGACGCTCCCTGTCTGCCGAACGCAATATTTTCCTTTACCGTGTCATTGAAGAGGATAACGTCCTGGCTCACGATGCCTATCTGTTCCCTGAGAGAACGGAGTTCGATTTCTTCGATATTTATCCCGTCTATCTTCAGCACACCGCCTGAGGGACTGTGAAATTTCGGGATCAGATCAACCATGGTTGACTTGCCCACACCGCTCCGTCCGACGATTGCAATGATCTCTCCCCTGTGTATTTCCAGATTCACCCCTGTCAGCACCGGGATATTATTCCCGGGAAAAAGAAACGAGACGTTTTCGAACGCTATGGACTTCCTGAAACTGTCCAGTTTTTTTGCGCCTCCCTGCTCGTGCTGCACGTCAGTAAGCGCATCAATCCTCTCGATGGACGCCCTTGATTCCTGCAAGGTGCTGTAAGCCTCTCCCAGCTTTTTAATCGGTGAAAACATCAGATAGACCGCGGCAAGGATAGACCCGAAATCGCCTGCGGTCATCACCCCGTCCCTGATCATCATTCCGCCGTATGCGAGAACCGCAGCTATTCCGGTCCCGGTTACCACATCAATGACAAGTTTGGTGAATTCCTTCAGTCTTATCACCCGCAGAAGCTCCCGGTAATATCTCTGGTTGTCAGCCCTGAATCTTTCGCTCATGGTTTGTTCCCGGTTAAAAATCTTGATGATCCTTGCACCGAAAACGCTTTCTCCTATTCTGTGAGTGAGAAATGAGAGCTTTTTCTGTGCCTCTTTTCTCTGCTTTTTTACCCCTCTACCGAACTTTCTGGTACTGTAGGCAACGAGCGGCAACAGGATGAGGCTCAGGAGCGTCAGATCCCATTTTCTGTAAAGCGCTACACTCAGGAGAAACAGGACCGTGGGGACTTCAATAAAAAATGTTTTCATGACATCAGAGATCAGCCCGTTGAGCAGCTCGACATCATACATGACTTTTGATGTGATCACTCCCGAGGATTCCCTGCTGAAATATCCTACCGGCAGGTTCAGGATATGGTTATACAGTCGCGTCCTCGTTTCCCTGACAAGTTTCATCCCCGCAGACTTCATTAGGTAGGACTGGCCGAAACTCAGGAACCCCTTTATCGTGAAAAGCAGAAAAACCCCTACCGCAAGGAGTATGAAGTACTCGTACTTTTTCCCGACTATTACTTCGTCGATTGCAGGCTTCACCAGCCACGCAATCGCACCGGTTATTCCGGATACCGTTACGCTCAGGAGAATGCCGGCAAAGATTCTCGGCCAGTAGGGTCTTGTAAGTTGAAGGATCTTCTTCAGAATCTGCATGGCTGCTACATAGTATATACAATTGCCTGATTATAGAAAAGTAACCGGGGGGACAGGAAACCTTAGTATATGCCCTGAACCAGGGTTGCGGTGATATGTCCTACCGCAACTTTTGTCTGCATCATCACGGGGATATGCTTCGCGTCATCGGTGAGCCAAATGTATATTTCGCCTTTCCTGGAGAAGATCCCTTCCGACTGCATTAAGGGCTGGACCACAACGGTGTTGAATGTCCCGACGGGCAGGCGTACTTTTTCTTTCCTCAGAACCTTTACTTCGACATTCCAGACTTTCTTGCTATCGAAAACGGTTACGTAGACAGACTCTCCCACCACAAGCCTGAGGGTTCTGAGGTAATAGAAACTCGCTATCGGATCCAGCACAGAGGCCGGCACCGTATACTCCTTTTTCTCTTTCTTGAGATAGTCAGTGTAATAGGCCCTGTTATGCTTATGGTTGAAAATTACCTCCTTGTCCCTCCTGTGTCTCCCCTCCCTGATTTTTATTCGGTAGTTTTCGGACTGTCCGAAAGACGAAACCGAGGGGTTCACGGCGAGTGTGCTCTCGATTCTGTCATCAACCGTATAAAAGACCGATACCCATTGTGCTGACCGTGCGGTGGAGATGATTTTCATCTTTTCCCCGGTATTCTTCATTTCGAGTGAGGCGGTACCCGCCTTGATACCTGTCCAGGTAAGGTCATACACAAATCGTTCAGGAATCTGAAACGGTTCGGCGGACGCGGTCACAGCAATCATTGTCATGAATAACATGCAGAATACCATCGTTCTTGAGAACATGTGCTCCTCCGGTTGTCAAAGACTGTATTTCTTTTATGTTATATTAATTGATGCGCGTTATTCCAGCGATAGATTTGAAAGACGGCAATTGCGTAAGGCTGCTCCAGGGAAAAAAGGATGCGGTCACGGTGTATTCGGATAACCCGGCAAATACCGCACAAAAGTGGGAATCCTGCGGGGCGAAGCTGCTTCATGTCGTGGATCTTGACGGCGCGTTTTCAGGCAGTCAGAAAAACCTCAGCGCGATCACGCAGATCAGGAAGTCGGTAAAGATTCCCCTGCAGGTCGGGGGCGGAATCAGGAACATGGGCAACCTCATGAACCTTTTCTCGGCAGGCATCGACCGGGCCATCATTGGAACCGCTGCAATAGAAGACCCTGAATTCCTGACGGATGCATGCACAAAATATCCCGGCAGGGTGCTGATAGGCATCGACGCAAAAGACGGCATGGTCGCAATTAAGGGATGGGAGGAAGTTACCACGCTCAAGGCAGGCGAATTGGCGAATCGTCTGGAGACCATGGGAGTGGCCGGCATTATCTATACGGACATCAGCAGGGATGGAATGCTTACCGGTCCGAATATAGAAGCTACACGGGAAATGGTCAAAAGCGTCGGAATCCCTGTCATCGCATCAGGCGGAATCTCCGGAATAGAGGATATCAGGAATTTGCTGCAGATAGAGGGACTTTGGGGCGCGATCACCGGCAAGGCAATCTATACGGGATCACTTGACCTCAGGGAAGCCATCAGTATCGCAGAGGGCGCGTGATGTTGGCCAAACGCATCATACCGTGTCTTGATGTAAAGGATGGCCGTGTGGTGAAGGGGGTCAGTTTCGTCAACCTCCGCGATGCAGGTGATCCGGTCGAGAATGCAAAATTTTATGATGATCAGGGTGCGGATGAGCTGATATTTCTCGATATTACCGCGTCGCATGAAAAAAGAGAAATCATCCTCGAAGTTGTCAGGAAAACCGCAGAGGATGTATTTATGCCACTTACCGTCGGAGGAGGCATCAAGACGCTCGATGACATCAGGGCCCTCCTGAATGCAGGATGTGACAAGGTGTCAATCAACACAACAGCGGTGAAGGACCCGCATTTTATCAGCAGGGCTGCGGAAAAGTTCGGAAGCCAGTGTATCGTTGTCGCAATTGACGCAAAAAGGGCAGGTGCTGATTTCTCTGACGCAACCGGTGAAGACTGGTTTTCCGATCCTTCCCTTCAGGAAGTCTGTCTCGGTCCGGCCGCCTCCCCCCCCGTCGTCTCTGTGCTTTCTGGAAAAGGGGAAACGAACGGATTGACATGGGCCATCTCCACGCACGGCGGAAGAATGATGAAGATGATCGACGCAGTGAAATGGGCAAAGAAAATGGAAGAACTCGGTGCCGGGGAGATCATGCTGACGAGTATGGACAAGGATGGCACAAAGGACGGATATGATATCGAACTCACCCGTGCTATTTCCGAATCAGTGTCTATCCCGGTAATCGCTTCGGGCGGGGCAGGCAATCTTGAACATCTCTACGAGGCGCTGGCCGAAGGAAAGGCAGATGCGGTACTTGCTGCATCCATTTTTCATTACAGGGAATATACGATAAGAGAAGCAAAGGAATTTCTGCGTGCAAGGCGAGTTCCTGTGAGGCTGTAACGCTCTCTTATGAGATGCGCAGTCTTTCAAGGGTCTCCCTGCCCGCCGGAGAGACTTTCATCCTGACCGTCATCCCCTCCTTCGTGATTGTCACTTCCACCTCAGGGAGATGTTTTGCATCAGAGTATCGTGCGCAAATGCCTGCCGCAGTCTTCAGGGCCTCATCGGAAAGCTTTCCGGTCACCAGAGTTGTCGGACTTCCGGCTGCCTCTACTTTCATAATACAGTCGTGATCTGACGATAAAGACTCAATGACGGAGTTTTCGGTCGCATCCCGTCCGACAATGATTTTGCATTCAGGGGAGAACCTGAAATGTCGCCCTGTCCTCAGGAGGTCAATCTCTCTCCTTGCAGGAAAAGGCGAATGCAGCAGCAAATCTCTGAGTTTTCGGGCATAGTTCTGCTCCGTGAGAAGACAGCCGCCGGCGGGTGCCGGATAATCCGTAAGGCCGAACTCCTCTGCAAGCGCCATCTGCGGCTTTCTCGACCGGCCGCTGAAACCGTAAAGCTTTTCTCTGTCAACTACCCCCCTTGCCTCCGGCAGGGTGATTTTCAGAAGATGCGCACTGAGCGGCCTCATCACAAGACCGGGAACCCCTGCCTCTTTGTCGATATGATACAGTATTTCCTTTCTCTGGCTCATCGGCCTCTGGCCGAGCACCTCGCCGGTGACGATAAAATCCGCTTCCACCTCAGCGAGGAGTTCTTTCGCCTCTCTGAGCATAAGGATCCTGCAGTCGATACACGGGTTCATGTTCTTTCCATACCCGTGCGACGGGTTCCTGACCATCTCGATAAACTGCTCACCTAAACGGCATGTCCTGACATGAAAATCATATTTCGCTGCAACTGCCGATGGGTCTCTCAGCGGCGAGGCTCCATCAGAGACCGCGCAGTCAAACGGTGTCAGAAATTTTATCGCTTCTATCCCGATCCCCTGTCTTCGCATGATCAGTATCGCAAGGGTACTGTCGAGGCCACCTGAGAGTAATGCGATTGCTTTTCCCATAATAAATTATTAATTAATGAATCGGACGAGAAAGCGTCAGGCGAAAGAAGATTCTCTGACCTGCAACCCCTGATAGGTTTTCAATGAGCTTTTCAACTGATCCGGAGTGACTACTGCTGTTCCGACTTCACCAACCACTATCCCGGCTGCATGATTTGCGATGACTGCAGATTCTTCCATGCTCGCGCCTGCTGAATACGCAAGAGTAAATGTTGCGATGACAGTATCTCCGGCACCCGTGACATCGAATACATTCTTTGCTGCGGTAGGGATATGGACTGCCCTGTCCTTCTGAAAAAGACTCATGCCATGCTCGCCCCGTGTAATCAGTACCGCGCCGCATCCGAGTTTTTTCAGGAGTGCCTTCCCTGCCTTTATCAGGGACTTTTCATCCCTGATCTCTATGCCCGAGGCACTGGACGCCTCATGCAGGTTCGGCGTGACGAGAGACACTTTCCGATAGCAGTGGAAATGGCCGATCTTCGGGTCGACCGCGACAAAGATTTTTTCCGGCTTCGCCCTTTTCAGCACTGCCTTGACAAGTTCAGCCGAAACCACCCCCTTTTTGTAGTCAGAGACAATTACTGCATCATGCAGAGGAATTTCCCTCTGCAGATATTCCATGAGATTATTGAGGAGTTTTCCCTCTACCCTGTTTTTGTCCTCCCTGTCGAACCTCACAACCTGCTGGCTGTGCGCAATGACCCGCGTTTTCATTGTCGTGGGCCGTGAGCCGTACAACACGCCCTCACTCCTCAATCCTCGTTCTGCAAGCATACCGCTGAGGATTTCACCGCCCCGGTCACGACCTGCCACACCCGCTACGGTTGCGTGGCCACCGAGTGAGGCGATATTATGCGCCACGTTTGCTGCCCCGCCAAGGAGATAATTTTCACTGGTTACCTCCACAATCGGCACCGGCGCCTCCGGGGATATCCTGCTGACCCTTCCCCAGATATACCGGTCAAGGATCAGGTCTCCGATAACCAGTATCTTCCTGTTTTGTATCCCGCTAAGGATTCTGCTGTACATACTCCCTTTCGTTACGCTCACTGCATACGAAAATCTTTCCCGGATTTGCAGTTCGGCAAATGGCGGCACTGATTGACAGCATGTCATTTCTCATATTCGTCCGGTGAGAAGTCCCGAATCCGAAAGATTCCGAACATTTCCGGGACAGCACCTTGCACATGCCCTATCCGCCATGTTTACCATACAATTTCATGAATGACACTGCGGGGTAAAAGCAAAATTCAGTTTATCAGAAAAGAATCGGAAAAGACAATAAAAAGGGCGGGTCTGCACGACCCGCCCCTGTCAAACAGCTACATGACGCAATGATTAGAAAGTAAGCGATAATCCGTGAACTGCCATTGTGGTGGTCTTTTCACTGATGTCAAATGCGTCCTGGTAAAAATCGTTCGGCTTGAATACACCGGCTTCGATGAAGTAGGTGAGGTTCTTGGCAAGCTTGTAGGATATCTTGGTGTCAATTTCCCAGCCGATATTCTTGTTTACGCTCTCGCCTGTTTCAGCTTCCCAGAGATCGGTCTTTGATGCCCTGAGGAGGTACCCGTCGAGCGAGATGCTGAGCTCTTTGAGCGGCTTAATATCAAAGCCGAGGTTGTAAAACGTGGTGTTGGCAATTCCGGTGCCAAGCTCGTTTCCGGTGAGCACCTGGTTGTGTGCTGCGGTTTTGATCAGGCGCTCATAAATAGATGTGTAATGGGCAAACCTTGCGACCGGTCCGGTCCCGTCACCAGGAGTTGTTACCACAGTCTGGAACTCTTTGATGTCGTTGTCTTCAGCATCACTGTCACCACTACCATAGGCAAAAGATGCCCTGATATTGACCGGGTCGAGCATATAGCCGAGCTTCGCGATCGCGCCCCATCCCTTGAATTTCATATCTTCTTCGGTCGTCATTTTGATCTTGCCGAACTGGAAATCAGCCTCTGCTGCATAGCTCAGACCTGCAATTTTACCATTGCCATGCACTGCAAAGTTGTAAATATTGAGTTCTTCAGGATCTTCGCCTGCGACATCGCTCTTCACCCAGGTGAAATGCATGCCAAGGGTATTGTCCTTGTCAAGCATGTAGGAACCGACAATACCGTATGCATCAAGGTCATCGGAGTGGCTGATCGTGCCGGGAGATACAGAACCTTCGTTCAGCTTCAGAGTGTGGAGTACGAGATGAAGTTCTTTCATCGGGTCTACCCACACGAGGATCCCGTCTGTACCGAACCTTGAAGTGTCGAACCAGATTTTCTCACCAAGGGTAATAAGGGTATGGCCGAGTTTTACACCGGCTGGCATGCCAAGAAGGCCTGAACCGGTATACTGCATCCATGCCTGACGGATAACGACCCTTGAATTCGGTTTTGAATCCAGGGAGCCCCAGTAATACACGCCACTGGTGTCTGAGGTATCGCCTGCCGCAGTTTCGAGTTCCACATATGCCTGAACGTTGTCGGTGATTTTTGCATCAACCATCAAGTATACGTTAGTAAAATAAATCGCCTCAGAATTTGATTCAACCGGGAGGAGATAATCGCCTGAGTCTGTCTCAACTATGCCTACATTGTGGTCGTACCATCCCCTTGAGATGATTTTACCGCCCAGGGTAATCTTAGAACCGCCCGCGGAGATTACTGTCTCCTGGGGCTGATCCGGTTCATGGATCGCATAGGCAGTAACAGACAAGCTTAAAATAAAGATTACTCCAAGTAATACTGCCAGATATTTTCTCACTTGTTAACCCTCCTTAATTTAGATTGCAGAGTTTTTAATCCTCTTCATTCTATCGCCGCCAATGACGGCCTTACTCTGTATATCTTCTCTGAAATTATGATAACTCGATTTATCACCTCCTCTTCAAATAGTTGGGGCCTTCACCGAAGGCCGTCTGCCATCTGAATGCTCTTCTATGCTTCCTAACGTCTTTTTTTTTCAAAATAAATCTGCAAAATTTATATCATTACTCGCACAAATTTGTCAAGAAATTTCTCTCACTCCCTGACAGGTTTGTCAAGCTTTTCCGGAAATAAAAGCAAGAAAGAGGCCAGATGTTTCATGCCATTCAGGGGCGCCGCAGCAACGTTACAATATATTGAAATCATTAGAAAAAAGTATTTGCTCAAGAAAATAAGCATCTGCATGTATGCATACATGCGATCAGACGGTTCTGTATCCTTTTTACCACAGGTGTGTAGATTATATGTCTCATCAAAAACCCTTGTTCTGCCAGCAGAAAAAATGGATATGCTACAATGATAAATGCAGGATTTACTAAAGATATCCCTTATCTTTGCGCTCATACTGATACTGCTGAGAAAAAAAATCCACATTGGTCTCGTTATGCTCATTGCCTCTGCCGGACTGTTTCTGTTTTACCGTATGCCATTCGCCTCGATAGGTGAAACAGTGCAGCAGGCTATCCTCAGTCCAGTTACAATCAAATTGCTCCTTGCCCTGTCGTTCATCAGGATTTTCGAGATGATCCTCAGGGAGCATGCCGTACTTGCGGATATGATGAATGCCGTGAAAGCACTATTCAGGAACAGAAAGATCGTTACCGTTTCGATGCCTCTGCTGATAGGGCTTATGCCTTCAGTAGGAGGAGCGTATTTTTCCGCCCCGATGGTTGCAGAAACAACGAGTGACATCAGCATAAGCCCCGAGGAAAAAGGATTCATCAACTACTGGTTCCGACATCCATGGGAATTTATCCTTCCGTTGTATCCCGGGATACTCCTTGCGTCAGCCATATCCAGAATAGAGTTGTACGACCTCATTACCGTCAACCTCATTTACGCAGTACTCATGCTCATCACCGGCTTTGTCTTTTCAATGCACGGGATGAAGGGTTCGGTTGAAGCGGCAGAACATGCACCAGGAAAAAACCTGTGGAGTTTCCTGCCGTTCGTTGCTGTCCTGCTGCTTGTGGTGGCATTCCGCATTGAGCTGCATTATGCCCTAATAGCTGTTGTCCTGCTGTTGCTCATCTTTTACCGTTACAGTCTGAAGGCTATGTTTGCGGCTTTCAGACACGGGTTCTCTGCTGACGTCATCTTCCTGATAATCGGGGTGATGTTGTTCAAGGAAGCGATGGAGCATTCAGGCGCTGTCATCAACCTGAGCAGGTTCTTCCTCAATGAGGGGATTCCTGTAATGCCGATTCTGTTTCTCCTTCCTTTTATTACCGGGATACTTACCGGCATAACAGTTGGTTTTGTGGGTGGAACCTTTCCCCTCTTAATAAGCATTGCGGGACATGCTTCGGCCGGTGCAATATCTTTTGCATTCGTATCCGGATTTCTGGGCGTCCTTCTCTCTCCCGTGCATATCTGCCTTGTGCTGACAAGGGAATATTTCAAGGCCGATCTGTGGGGAATGTACAGGCTGATGATTCCGGGATGCATCGTGATTTTCGCAAGCGCCGTTCTGGCATACCTCATACTGCAGTAAAGAAAAAAAAGGAACCCGTATCCGGCTATCCTGATGCGGGTTCCTTCAGCAAAACAACTGATTAATTCCCGTGCCCGTTCCTTCCCAGATTAAAAGGCATACACCAGTTTAAACCAGACTTTGTCGCCTTCCGGCTTGTTCTCGACACTCATCTCTTTCTGATACTTGAGGTTCAGGGTCACATTCTTGTGGTCATACTTGATCGACGGACCGACAGCGAACACCTGCCCTTTGAAGCCGCCCGGGACCTCGTCTCCGTCAATTTCATCATCGGTGATCTGTTTGTAGTAATACCCGCTCAGACCAATTCCCCATGAATCAAACTTATACCCGACGAGATAGTCAAAATGGAATTCCTGCCCGGATTTGTAATCAGTGTCACTGTTTTCCGTATTGAAGTCATACATGAACTTGCTTGATACCTCGAACCCGCCGTCACTGACATAGGTAAAGGCAATGATTGGTTCAAACGTCCAGTAATTCCTTCCGACATTTGCCAGGTCCTTTTTGTCGAACTTCCCGGTCGGGATATAGACATCAACTCCTGTGGCGGCATGGAAGTTCTTTGAATGCCAGGAGAGAATAAACGGGTTCACAATAATGTCTCCGAGGCTGAACTGGTCATCGCTTGTTCCCATCATTTCAACATCCATATACACGAGCGGAACAAACACATGCATTCCCCAGAAACCGCCGAGGATCTGATGTTTGGTGACATGGATCAGGCGGAAGGTATTGGCGACAACACTCAGATCGAAATCCGGGTCCGGGCCGTCCTCGACCTTGAACTTGTCGGCAGAATAATACGTGAGATAGTTCAGGAAATAGGTGCCGGGAGGAGGAACAGCTCCGGCCATAAAACACTCGGCCCCGTTTGGATAGGCGCCACCGCCAAATTCAGTGGCGGATACGTCTTTCTGCGTCATGAGCAGGACACAGAAAGCTGAAAACACGATGCACAGCACTGTCAGATATTTTCTGAATTCCTGAGAAAAGATTGCTTTGCTTGCGAATGATCGTTTCATTATGCCTCCTTTGATTTTGTTCCAGAAAACCGCCTCTCTCCGGTACGTATACTTTCCTGAGATCTTCACCTCCCTCCCCTTTGAGGGGCTTGAATTGTCTGAATATTTTTCAAGGAAGGTAACATAGATTATCCGGAACGGTCTAATAAGATTAATTAATAAATTTATAACATAAGATATAAGAAGAGGTTTTGCAGATACTGCGGACTGCGGGTTTCGTGCAGATATATCCTGCGGAAAACGATAAGGAGAGGCAACAGGAGAGACAGAAAGATTTTTCGCTATCCCTTGATCACACCGAGAGGCCTGAGCCTTACAACTTTTCTGGAAATGCCTGCATTATGGACAACATCCACGACATTCGAGATGTCCTTGTACGCCTCCGACATCTCCTCTGCGAGTGTTTCACGACCGGCGGCCCTGACAATTATCCCCTTGTCTTCCATTTCCCTCCAGATCGCGCGTCCTTTTGCCTTTTTTATCGCCTGGTGCCTCGACATAACTCTGCCCGCCCCGTGGCAGGTCGAACCGAACGTCTCCTGCATCGCCTTCTCGGTGCCAAGGAGCACATATGATGCTCTTCCCATATCACCCGGTATCAGTACCGGCTGGCCCGTGGCCTTATAGATTGCGGGTAATTCAGGGTGGCCGGGAGGGAATGCTCTCGTAGCACCCTTTCTGTGGACAATCAGTTTCATGGGTTTTCCGCTTACGGTATGTTCCTCTATTTTTGCGATATTGTGTGCAACATCATACACGAGTCCCATCCCGAGCTGTCTCGGAGAAAGACTGAATACCCGGGAAAACGTCTCCCTTGCCCAGTGCATGATACACTGTCTGTTTGCCCAGGCATAGTTTGCCGCAGCTCGCATTGCCGCAAGATAATCCTTTGCCTCGGGACTTTCAAACGGAGCGCATGCAAGTTCCTTGTCAGGCAGTGTTATGCGGTATTTGCCCGCAGCCCTCTCCATCACCTCGAGAAAGTCCGTACAGACCTGATGACCGAAACCACGCGAGCCCGTGTGAATCATTACAGTAACCTGATCCCTGAAAAAACCGAGGCTGCCAGCCGCTTCTTCATCATAGATCTCATCGACGTACTGTATTTCGAGGAAATGATTTCCTGATCCCAGGGTCCCCTGCTGTGCCCTGCCCCGCTCATATGCCTTTTTGCTGATCAGGGAGGGGTCCGCTCCATCAATGCATCCGTTTGATTCTGTCTTTTCGAGGTCTCCGGCATCTCCAAACCCCTGTTCAACAGCCCAGCGAGCGCCTTTCCGCAGTATCTTTTTTTCGTCTTCCGCATTGAGCCGCACCTTGCCTTTTGAGCCGACACCTGACGGAATCTCATTGTACAGGACACTTATAAGGTCTTTCATCTTCGGCAGGACATCTTCCTTATTGAGGCTGCTTCGCAACAGGCGAACCCCGCAGTTGATATCGTATCCGACGCCACCCGGCGAGACGATTCCTTCCTTCAGATCAAATGCTGCAACCCCGCCGATCGCAAACCCGTAGCCGGTATGGACATCAGGCATCGCCATTGATGCCCCGACAATCCCGGGCAGCATTGAGACGTTCGCAACCTGGTCTACCGACTGGACTTCCAGTTCCTTCTCAAGAACATCATCGACGTAGATGATTCCCTTAACCCGCATTCCCTGCCGGTAGTCAACCGGAATCTCTATCCTTGTACCGTCTATTCTCCTCAGTTTCTCAAAAGACATGGGGTCCCTTTCTGAAAATTCAGGAATTCCTTGTGGTTGTAATAATTCATTTTTTATTATATACATTAATCATGAGAAAAGGCATATGCATGAAAAGATTCCTGCCATGAAAGAAGCCGCGCATCCGGACACTCAACCTTCAAAAACAACTAAACGGAAAGTGAAATGCTGGCAGGTATTCCGGTGTGGCATGAAACAATGTCCGGCTTACAGGGCGAGAAACCTGAATTGCTGGCTTGTTTCCGGCACCTGCTGCAGGGATGCGCTCCAGGGAAAGTTCATCGATAAGTTAGAGATATGTATCGACTGCACGGTATTCAAAAAGAATCTGGACGCTGCCGGCCTGAAAAAAACCTACAAGATTTTCAGCACACAGTTCCGGGAATACAGGAAGATGGCCGCACATGGCACCCAGCAACTGAACGAGATAAACAGAGAGCTGGAATCCGGGATGTCGGAAGTCTTTGAAGCGCTTGACAGGATAGCAGCAGGAGACCCTTCGGTGAGGGTTTCCGAGATTTCAAAGATTGAACTGATCAGAATACTGAAACATGCGGTGAATACCACAGCCCGGAAGATCGGGCAGATTGTGGACCAGTCCCATGAATTTGCCATCTCCCTTGCGGAACACTTTGATGTGATGCACAGGGTCTCAAAAGGGGACCTGAGCGCACGGGTGACGGGAAGTTCGGAGGTTGAACTGCTGGAAGCGCTGAAGCATGTCTACAATGAAATGATAGAGAGTGTGAACAAGGAAATCACTCATCGCAGGGAAGTCGAGAGAGAACTGAAAGAAAGCGAGGAGCGTTTCAAGGATATTTCCTTCAGTATGGCAGATTGGGTTTGGGAGGTGAATGAAGAAGGCAGGTATACGTACTGTTCAGACAAGGTAAAAGATGTTTTGGGATATGTCCCGGAAGATATCCTCGGCAAGACTCCTTTCGATTTCATGCCTTCGGATGAAGCCGAAAGGGTGGGCAAAATATTCTCGGAAATAGTCAGGAACAAGGATATGATCAGGGATCTGGAGAACTGGAACATCCGCAAAGACGGCAGAAAAGTATGTCTTCTCACCAATGGCGTCCCGGTCATCGATGAATCGGGGATATTTAAGGGATACCGGGGGGTTGACAAGGATATCACTAAGAGCAAAGAGGCGGAGATGGCACTCAGGGAGAGCGAGGAGAAGTTCAGGACCATCAGTTCCTCTGCCAAAGACGCGATTATCATGGTTGACGATGAGGGAACCATTTCATTCTGGAACAATGCCGCAGAGCAGATATTCGGCTATACAACAGAGGAAATCGTCGGGCAGAAAATACATGAGCATCTCGTTCCCGTTCAGTATCGGGAGGCTTCCAGAAAAGGTATCAGCAGTTTCCAGTTAACGGGATTTGGCCCGCTCATCGGGAAAACCTCTGAGTTGTCGGCGATCCGGAAAGACAGCACTGAATTCCCGATATCCCTGTCAATCTCATCAGTAAGACTGAACGAGAAATGGAATGCAATCGGCATACTGAGAGACATAACCTCACGGAAAAAAGCGGAAGAAGAACTGAAGGCTATGTCGCTTCATGACGAGCTTACCGGGTTGTACAACAGGAGGGGGCTCATGGCCCTTGCCCAACAGCAGCTCAGGATAGCCGACCGGATGAAGAGGGGAATGCTGATGCTCTTTGCAGACCTGGACGGCATGAAACAGATCAACGATACCCATGGTCACCACGAAGGCGACCTTGCCCTGAAGAAGACCGCACGTATCCTGAAGGAGACATTCCGGGATTCCGACATCGTTGCCAGGGTCGGCGGGGATGAATTTGTCGTCCTTGCACTGGAGACGAATGAGTCATACTGCGATCTGCTTGCAAACCGGCTGAAGGAAAATCTGGATTTGCATAACAGGGCGTCACAAAGGCACTATGCACTCGCTCTGAGTATCGGTATCGCTCATTATGATCCTGAATTCCCCTGTTCTGTGGAAGAACTGATATCCCAGGCCGACACGCTGATGTATGAGCAGAAAAAAAGAAAGCTGCAACATTAGCTGCGAAACACACCCCCGCATAGTTTGATCGCTGTCTTTATGCGGATTATTCATAATTACCTTGCACAGCAGCGCCCGGAAAAGACAAGACTATATATCAAAGATTACGTCGATTTCCCAGATGTCCGCGGGCTTTTCTACTCTGAGCATGTGGTAGGTTGCTGCCTTAATGAGAAGCTTTCCGTCATGTCGTTCAGGATCAAATTTTTCCCCGGATATGACAGCTGTGAGCCTGCAGGTCTGTTCGCTCTCCGGCTGGCCATCTTCGCAGACCAGCTCATTGATGTGGATGGTCTTTCCTATAAAGCCATACGCATCGAAATGAAATATCAGTTCATTCAGCCATGAAACCAGGAGCCCGTCGAGGGAATGGCTTTCAACCGCCGGCGTGACTGTTTCTTTTTCTTTTATAAAATCGGGGTCTGTAATCAGGCTGTACATGCCGGCTGCGGCATTAACGAACGCCTCTTTGCTGCTCCTCCCGAACGCTCTGAGTCCGACATCACCTGATATATCAAGGACGGTATATTTCTCCATGAATAAAATATCATCCCGGGAATCCGGGACAATAAACGAATGCCCGGGGATGGCGATCCCTATTTCTTGCCTGTTTCCTGTTTCGGCTTCTGTTGCGGTTCAGCTTCCTGACCCGGTTTTTCCTGCTTTTCCTCCGCTGCGCCGAGTTTGGAAACCGCGTCCCTGTTTATCTCAACCTTGTAGGCTTTTTTCAGGTCCTCGATATACGTATCAAAAAACTCTTTCTGTTTTTCGGCGGAAAGTCGCTGCATCAGCACATGCTGAATCTTGTCAAACTCTACCGGTTTCCCCATTTTCTTGTCTGTTGTCTTGATGAGATGGTATCCGAACCTTGTTTTCACAGGCCCGCTTACTTCTCCGGGTTTCAGTTTTGCCGCTGCTGATTCGAACTCCGGAACCATCTGGCCTGCGGAGAAGAATCCGAGATCCCCGCCATTGGGCGCGGAACCGGGGTCTATCGAAAGCTTCTTTGCAAGTGCGGAAAAATCCTCACCTTTCTTGAGTCTTTCCTGTACCTTTTTCGCTTCCTCTTCGGTCTTTACCAGGATATGGCTGGCCCTGATCTGGCTGACAGATGCGAGTTCCTCCTTGTGTTTTTCATAATAATCCTTTACGTCCTTTTCCGTAACCTTTGTCTTCTCCTCGATCTCTTTTTCGAGGAGCTGGCTGATGAGCGTCAGTTTCCTGAACTCTTCAACCTTTTTCTGGAATTCAGTGTCTTTGTCAAGCCCCCTCTTTACCGCCTCCTGATACAGCATTTCCTTCTTGATAAGCTCGTCGAGAAACTGCTCCTTGCCCTTACTGTCCTCGAACATCTTCTGTGCAAAATCGGGAAGATTCTTGAATTCCCTTTCGAGATCATTCTGTGTGATTTTTGTATTTCCGACCTTTGCGAGATAAGGCCCTTTCTGTTCCCCCTTTTGTGCACACGCAGCAAGGAGGGAAATGCTGAAGACAAGAACCAATAACTTTCTCATGAACTCCTCCTGTTCGATGAATTTTACTTTTATAGCATAAGATACATTCTTTTTGACACATAAAAATTTTTGTGATAGAGTAACTGAATTTACCGGTATTCCCATGGTGCGGAAGAAATCTCATACATTGTTCCAAAAAGCAGGCACGCTAATCCCGGGCGGTGTCAACAGCCCTGTCCGGGCTTTCAGGGCTGTCGGAGGAAATCCGGTATTCATCCGGAAGGCAAAAGGATCAAAGCTCTATGATGTGGACGGCAATGTCTACATAGACTATGTGCTTTCCTGGGGTCCCCTTATCCTCGGGCACGCGCACGCAAAGGTTGTCAGCGCCCTCAAGAAGGCTGTGGAAAATGGCACAAGTTATGGTGCGCCCACTTCCCTCGAAATCCAGCTTGCTGAACTGGTCCTGAAAGCCTATCCTTCAATGGACAAGGTGAGGATGGTAAATTCCGGCACAGAGGCAACCATGAGCGCCATTAGGGTTGCGCGCGGATTTACCGGAAGGGATAAGATAATAAAATTTGAGGGATGCTATCACGGACATGCCGACGGACTGCTCGTAAAAGCCGGCTCCGGTGCAACAACCTTCGGTGTTCCGGATAGTCCGGGTGTCCCGAAATCATATGCAAAAAATACAATAACACTGCCTTTCAATGATATCAGCGCGCTCACCTCAGTTATCAGGAATGAATGGAAATCCCTTGCCTGTGTCATTCTTGAACCTGTCGTCGGAAACATAGGCTGCGTGCTCCCGAAGCCCGGGTTCCTCGAATCTCTCAGGAGATTGACCAATGATCACGGCATTGTCCTGATATTTGACGAGGTGATGACAGGGTTCAGGGTATCATATGGAGGAGCACAGGAATCCTTCGGAATCACGCCTGATATGACCTGCCTTGGCAAGGTTATCGGAGGCGGTCTTCCTGTCGGTGCGTATGGCGGGAAAAAGGAGATCATGTCAATGGTGTCACCTGAAGGCCCTGTATACCAGGCAGGCACACTCTCCGGGAATCCGCTCGCGATGACTGCCGGGATTGAGACCCTGAAGATTCTCGCCAGAAAGGATACATACAGGAAACTTGAAAATACCGCCGCACTCCTTGAGCGCGGACTCAGAGATGCTGCAAAATCATCCGGAGTCAGTACCCGATTCTACCGTGCCGGCACTATGTTCTGCACCTATTTTACCAACACCGATGTAGTCGACTATGCAACTGCAAAGACTTCCGACACTGCGCGGTTCTCCAGGTTTTTTGCTTCCATGCTCGAACACGGTGTATATCTCGCACCGTCACAGTTTGAGTCCGGATTCATATCCCTCGCCCATACCCCGCACGATATCGAGAAAACCGTGAAGGCCGCATACAGGTCATTCACTGCACTCAGGTAAGCACTCCCTTTGTAATTATGTCGTTTCAGTCGTTTTATCCGGTTTATTTATTCCATGCCTGTGCTAAAATCTTAGAAAGGAAAAGAATATGGGTTTTTCTAATTTCAGGGAGTATATGCAGGCATGGATTGTCGGGCTGCATCTTGTCTTATCCACCTTTATCGGCCTCGCAATGGGGTATGGCCTCGATTATCTTATGGACAGATGGTTCGGCTGGCATACAAAGCCCTGGCTGACAGTCATTTTTCTCATATTCGGCATCATTGCAGGGTTTAAAGAACTCTACCTGATGGCCAGGAAAGCAGACCGTGATTCAGATAAAAAGAATTTATAAGCAGGGCATCCCCATTCTCGTTGCGCTGGCCTCTCTCTCAGCGCTCATGGAATGGAAAAAGTTTCCGGTCAGTATTCTTGTCGGAGGCATCCTCGGTCTCGCAAACCTGAAAGGACTCGCCTGGGGACTGAGGGATTTCGGCAGTCACCCCAGTCCGAGCGGCAAGGTGATTTTTCTAAGTCTGGTCAGGTTTTTTATCCTCGCCTGTATCCTGATTGTGCTGGTCATAGCAAAACTGATCAATCCTGTGGGAGTCCTGATAGGATTCACCGTAGTATTTGTGCTGGTCTTGATTGAGGGGCTGCGTATCGCACGTGAGTCATCTAGACAAAGCATCCATGATGACGGGAACCCGCAGCCATGAATCAGATGCTTCTGGAAGGACCGTTTATCCCTGTCATTTTTGAAATCTGATATCACTCAGTCTGTTTTTTTCACATGTATATGATATGCACTTTAAGGATGCTAACCCGTTGCACCATTTGCAGTGCGTACCATCGATGCATGCGTTTCTTGTTTTATTAAAATCTTATATGTTTATATAAACATACTTAAATAAAAGTTTTAAAGGAGGCGTATTATGGATTCCCAGGAACTGCTGAAGCAGGCGCAGGTGCTTCTCGCTGAAGGCAAGGATGCAGAAAGCGCTGATGCCTTTACAAAAGCTCTCGAAGCAGGGGCAGACCCGTATATATGCTATTTGAGCCGCGGAGTCGCCTATATCAAAATGCAGGAAATAGACAAGGCGGTTGATGATTTCAGTCAGGCTGCAAACGCCAACAGTCAAAGCCCGAGGGCCTATTTGTATCGCGGCATGGCATACATGATGAAGGTGGAATTTGAAAATGCAGTGGCAGATTTTACGAGGGCACTGGAACTCAAGACCGACTTTGGCATGGCAATGTTTGCACGGGGGGTGTCCTATGCGAGACTTGGCAGATTCGAAGAGGCATCACGCGATATGATGACTGTTATGCCGCAGATGGAACAGAACCTCCAGAGTTTTGCCGATTCCTACGGGATTGTGAGAACAGAAATGTGGAAAGTAATGGCACAGCTTTCGGGGGAGGCAAAGACACCGACACTTGACCTGAATGAGAAAGACATGAACACCCTGAAAAAGTGGCTTGGTGATGCATAGAAGCTGCTAATTCTGCAAAGATTTCATGAACTCAGAGAATCTTGGGTCTCCCTGGGTCAGTTCAATACCCATCCCGTTTTTGCGTTCTATCAAATTGACATTGCGGACATATTTGACTATGCCGTGCAACCTGCACACACTGTCATCCAGCAGTCTTAGGTTGATTGCGACTGATGTCCCTACAGGAAAGTTTCTCTGAGATCTGATAAAAAAGCCTTTTTGAGATACCCTCACGGTGATTCCCTGAATCATATAATCCCGGAAGTGTATTTCTGCGGGCAGTTTCACCAAATACCGTTGATGCTGCCTTTTTATTCCCACAATGTAATACTATCAACTTTTGCGTGCCGAAACCAGTAAATTGTGGGGGGGCTAGTGGCAGGCAGTCTCGCTCCGATTATTCAAAAACTGTGTGTACGATGACAGGAGAGAGTATTTTCGCCCAGGCCCGTTTTTCACAACGAGATCGACACGGCCTCATTTCACTCTTCCTTGCGATGGCAGCATAATAAAACAAGCGCCTGTTATGCAACAGGTATTAAACAGTTGAAATGCGTATCCCCTATTTGGGACATTCAGATTTGAACGGATCCGGTTTTTGCGTTATAGTTGTTCCTGGAAATCGATTCCGCAATGAATACTCATGACTGAACAGAAACACAGATGGCGGTTTGCGATCGACAGGGGCGGGACTTTTACCGACATCGTTGCCCTCCATGCCAGTACCCGGCAGCTTGCCCAGTCCATGATCGCTATAAGATAGCAGAATCCCCTATACATCGGCAGATACGTTATATCTGCTGCCCAGCACTGATTGGCTTTAGTGATTTCAGAGCTGGCTGGGAAAAACTGGACAGGTGTTGAATCTTCTTAGTAAATTCATTATCTGTTGAAACTCCAAAAGAAATTTCCATAAACAGGACCATTGTATGGATAGTTGGTATACCCTCCGCTACACAACCTATAAGGTGAGTAATCAAGCTTCTTTACAACAGGACATATCACTCCTCTTTCTTTCCAGCAATTAATACCGCAGTAGGCACCCGTTGGTGAATACATTGGAACAAATCTATAACAACCATCAGTTCCCCACTGCGGGTTCCAATACCACTCAAGTTTACCTGCTCTAAATTCTTGTCCACTTTGAGAAGCCCAAAAAGAATTCCAGATTCCAGAAGATGTGCATGTTCCATTGCATTTTTCACCACTCATAGTTCCATAAAGGCATTTCCCAGCAATAGGGTCTGGTACTCTACCATTAAATACATCCTCATATACTTTTGCGGAGCCCGAAGTGTAACTGCCAATCTTCAATCCCTCATAGACTCCTTTCTCTATAACGTAATAATAACGCTTGTGTAGAGCAGTTACATCACCAGCAGGAATTGTATAGCCAGGTGCGTTATGGAAACAATATTGAGTCCCAACGCAATCTATGGTACCACTCAAAATATTTACCCGGGTTCTGATATTCCAGCCGACTGCACGCATCATCCCAACAGTACCTGAACCGAAGGAACCAGCCTTTTCAGCCTCTCCATTAATAGTCCAGACCATATAGTATCTAGCTTTACATGCCCAATCGGTTGAACTGCAATATGGAGATGTGTCTCTTATATCTGCAGCTGATACTGTACCAGATTTCAAACTCTCACCATCTTTTGAATTTTCACTTTTAAAAAAGATATCCTTTTGAAGCTTACTCCCAGGAATTTTATATTTTGTTGGTAAAGGTGCTCTATAGCCGCCAGTATCACTGAATTTCAAGTATTTTTTGTATTCCTCTTCTGCCTTTTTGAGCTTGCCCATTCTTTCCAATGCAAAGCCCTTGAGAAAGTAAGTATAAGAATAATCTTCAGAAGGGTTAAGTTGTTGCAGTATACATAATGCCTCCTTATTTTTCCCTCTGTCTAACAGATACTCTGCATATTCCACGACGGGATTAATGTCCCCATCCTGCCTTATGGTTAAAACCTTCTCAAAAAATTCTTCCGCCTTTGGATCATTTAGCTTGGAAAGTACCTTAGCATAATTGAGATATGTGTAGGTTATAGTTGGGGTTATCAACCGAGAAAAATATTTATCCACCCGTTTGCGATCACCCACGATGGAAAGGACTTCGGTCATCTCATCTACGTAGTGCATCCCTATAAAGGGGTTGCCCTCTATTGCATGCACAGCTCCCAGATCCTCAGCCTGTGTAAATGCATCAGCCGCCTTCTCCAGGTATTCTTTTCTCTGGCTATGGTAGTATAATTCCCTATAGATTCTACCTAACCCTTCATAAAGATGGCGACTTTCAGGATACTTATCTCTCATAGAAAGCAATCGTCCCACTGACTTCTCAAGCCATACTACTATAGACTCGCCTTCTGTATCTATCGGCTCACCAAAACCCCGGCGCTTAATTGAATGTTTTACCTTCTCAACTTCTTCGAGGTACGCACGTAACGCTTCAACTGATTCATTCCTGTCTGGAAGATTGCTTGCCTTAACAAATTCAGTGTTCTCAATAAATGCTTCAACTTCCGGTGAGAAAGGCGATGGCATTTGGGCAACCTCTTTCTCTTCCTCAACAACCTTAGGCGTTGTTACTGCAAAGCCATCTGCTATTCTTTCCTCAGTTACTTCCGCTGCTATAACCTGTTGGTTGGGAAACAGTACAAGACAAACGATAGTTATTACTGCTTCCAAAAGCCAATGTCTTTTCGTAAACATAGTTATTCCTCCTCCTGAACTATTGATGTTTTTTAAAGTTCCAAATCATCTTTTTTTGGATACTATAATATTCTTACTAAATCTTATGGGATATTTAACAAATTCTTGAATTATTCGTGAAAGCATAATTAACCTATTATATGATTAGTCACAGATTAGAAATAAATTACCAAAATTCAGCGATAAATAACTCAAACGTCTGGTAAACAGGTCATCTCTGAAAGGTGTGTGACAATCTCAGATGATAAGACGAGATTCTTTCTGCTTCGGTCGTTCCAGCGACTCGCTGATGAGGGCGGACCCACTAAGGAAGATGCTCCGTCCTGACTGAGTACATGGGACACATTCAGGATAATGCCGAGTACGCGGTTAAAAAAGCTCTTCAGAAGTTTCTTGGGCACGATAACAATTTCTTCGGAGCATTTGCAGATCATCTGGACGACGGGACTCCTGTGAAGGCAACAGTATCAATTGACGGAGGGGATGACCCTCCTTCCACGCTCACGATCACCGTAGATTTTACCGGCACCGGTACGCAGCATCCGGAACGATAATCTGAACGCACCGGTCTCTGTTACCCGTTCTGCAGTCCTGTATGTGCTCAGGGTGATTACGGGTGCTGACATCCCGCTGAACAGCGGTTGCCTCAATCCTGTTGAAATGATTATCCCCGCGGGAACATTACTTGCCCCTGCATATCCGTCTCCTGTGGCAACCGGCAATGTGGAAACTTCCCAGCGGGTCGTTGATGTCCTTCTCGGTGCATTCGGCATTGCTTCGGCATCCCAGGGAACGATGAATAACCTGCTTTTTCAGGTCAACGGGGAGCAGCCATATTATGAGACCATAGCCGGAGGAGCCGGGGCAATCGATGGATGCAGGGGAGCCTCAGGTATCCAGGTACATATGACCAATACGAGGATTACCGACCCTGAAATCCTGGAATTCCGGCATCCGGGGGTAAGGCTCGAACGGTTTACCCTGCGGAAAAATTCCGGTGGCAACGGGAAGTTTCCCGGCGGTGACGGGGTAATCAGGGAGATACAGTTCCTAAGGCACGCAATCGTTGCGATTCTCTCCGAAAGAAGAATTTATCCTCCTTACGGAATCAGAGGGGGAAAGCCGGGCAAAAAAGGCGTGAATATGCTGAAAAAGGCTGACGGCAGCAGTGAAGTTCTTGGTCACAGGGCTGTTCTTGAAGTCTGTCCGGGAGATGCGATAATTATTGAAACACCGGGGGGAGGAGGGTACGGACCCCCCGGGAATACGATGAATCAGGAATAATCCTATGAGGCATTCAGAACTTTAAGGTTCCTCAGCCGGTTTGGATGCTTGAGTTTTCTCATGGCTTTTGCCTCTATCTGCCTGACCCGCTCACGGGTAATAGAGAGACGTCTCCCGACTTCTTCAAGCGTATGGTCTCTTTCAGCGCCGATACCGAATCTCATCCTGATCACTTCCTCTTCCCGTGGTGTGAGCGTGTGCAGGACTTCGAGGATCTGTTCGGTAATGTTGTTCTTTTCCATATCAGCGTATGGAGACGGAGTATTGCTGTCCCCGATGAAATCCTCGAGCGTTGCGTCTTCATCTCCGATAATGGTCTGAAGGGCTACCGGGTCCTGCATCGCCCTGAACACCTCCTCAATTTTCCTGGAAGGCACCTCGAGTCTTTCGGCAATTTCTTCAACAGAGGGCTCCCTGCCGAGATACGTCACAAGGTCTTTGGACGTCCTGGTAATCTTGTTGCAGAGTTCCATAACGTGGACAGGAACCCTAATGGTCTTTGTCTGATCAATGAGCGCCCTTGTGATCGACTGCCGGATCCACCAAGTAGCATAGGTGCTGAACTTGAAGCCGCGCTTGTAGTCGAATTTGTCTATCGCCTTCATGAGGCCGATATTTCCCTCCTGGATGAGATCGAGGAGCGAGAGGCCCCTTCCGAGATAATGCTTGGCAATATTGACCACCAACCTCAGATTGTGGGTTATCAGCGCATTCTTCGCCTCATCAACAAGGGCCCTTGCCCTTGAGATTCTCTCATATGTTGTTTTCAGTTCTTCAAATCTGCTTCCTGACTCTGTCTCAATGCGTTTTCTGACATCATGAAATGCCTTCACAATATTCTTTATCTTGTCACCGCCTGCAGCTGTTTTTCTTTTTCCCCTCACGAATCTCCTGACATCCTGCAGATCCCCGTTTCCGCCGAGGAGTCTTTCCGTATTGCGCACTTCAAGCATAAGAGCGTCAAGTACTTCCAGGCTTTTTCTGAGCGCCTCATCCGCCAGTTCCTCCGGTGTCTGATATGTATCCCTGTGATCCCAGTCTTCCAGATCCTTTTTTATTCTCCTGTACATCGGAAGCGAGGCAATCGTTTCCCGGAGTATCTTTTTTCCCTGTTCTATGCTCCTTGCGAGTTCCCCCTCTTCATCCTTGGAGAGCACAGAAATATCTCCCATGGAGCGGAAATATGCCTGGACGAGGTCTTCGGTCTTTTCATCACCTTCCCGCTCCCCTACAGCATCATCCTCTTCATTTTCCGTTACCGTATCATGACTCTCCACGACCTGCACGCCCATATCACTGAGAAGAGCCAGAAGGTCCTCCAGTTCGTCCTGCGATGCAAATTCCGAAGGAAATGCCTCGTGTATTTCATTGTAAGAAATAACCCCGCGTCTTTTTCCCAGATCTATAATCTCTTCAAAAATATCCCAGTCTTTCATGGCCATATTCCCCTCTTTCATTCCTTATCCCTGGATGGTCTCGTATCTTCCGGAATCAGAATGGGAACGAATTCCTCGTGTCTGACAAGCGCCTTCTCGATGTCAAGCCGGTTCCATATATCCGCAAGGGCCCTCGCTATTTTCTGGAGAATATTATTCATCATAAATTGTTTTTGCAATATTCGTACCACCTGATCCCTGCATTTCCTATATTCTGCGAGTTGTATTACTCTTATTTTATACTATATCTATATTATTTAATATGCAAATCGTATACCACATTCTTGCTATGTGTACCAGCCATAAGCAGCCGGAGTAATGATGATCTGCAATCGCGCATCAACACACAGCCCATGTATTCACAATTTCTTGCTCAATACAGAAGAGATGCAATATCATCGCTCATTCTCGGTCCGCGTTGCAGACCTCCGAGGTACAGAGTGTTCTTCGCTTTATGGCATCGAACACTCTGTAAATCCGCGCTGATACCGCATCTCTTCTGTTATTCCACGCTTCAGTAATACTCTGGGCTAGGAATGTTCCTCTGAAATTGTGTAGCGGACTTCCTATGAATAGGTAATTTGCGTTATATTCTGTGGAGTATAGTGTTCTGCGATTCTGGAGGAGAGTATCTGTCAGTCCTGAAACAGATCCGTGCTCAGATAGCGTTCACCGGTGCTTGGAAGAATTACCACAATCTGCTTCCCGGCATTTTCCGGCCGTGCGCCAATCTGAAGGGCAGCCCGCACAGCTGCACCAGAAGAGATGCCGCACAGGATTCCTTCTTCTTTTGCCATCATCCGCGCGGTTTCGAACGCCTGAGCATTTGATATCGTGACAATTTCATCAATGATGCGGGTATTCAGCACCTTGGGAATAAAGCCCGCCCCTATCCCCTGAATCTTATGGGGACCGGGTGCACCGCCGGACAATACAGGAGAATCTGCCGGTTCAACGGCAACGGCCCTGAAGGACGGTTTGCGCTCTTTGATCACCTCGGAAACACCGGTAATAGTCCCTCCAGTCCCAACCCCTGCAACAAGAATATCAGCCGCACCACCGGTATCCCGCCAGATTTCTTCTGCAGTGGTTTTCCGGTGAATATCTGGATTTGCCGGGTTGCTGAACTGATCCGGCATGTAGGCATGCGCTGTCGCCGCAACAATCTCTCCGGCCCGCCTTATCGCACCCTTCATCCCCTCACTTCCCGGGGTCAGCACTATCTCTGCGCCGAGGTGCTTCAGGAGCTTTCTCCTCTCAATGCTCATGGTCTCCGGCATGGTCAGGATAAGCCGGTATTGTCTGGTTGCACATACAAAGGCAAGTGCAATGCCCGTATTGCCGCTGGTCGGCTCAACGATTACCGTATCGCTGTGTATCAGGCCCTCTGCTTCTGCAGATATGATCATGGACAACCCGATTCTGTCCTTTACGCTTCCGAGTGGGTTTCTGAACTCCAGTTTTGCCAGGATGGTTGCATCTGTATCCTTGGCAATCCTGTTCAGACGGACAAGCGGGGTAGCGCCTATCGTCTGTGCAATATCCAGAAAAATCTCAGACATGGCGATTTCTCCATTCTCTCATGCGGTTCCTGATACAGCATTATTGAGATGCGGAACCACGTGTTATTTGTATACCAGTTCGGGTTTTTTCATAAACACTTTTGTATCAGGCGGCACAGATTCGGTGAGCCATACATTGCCGCCGATCACAGAGCGTGCCCCGATCACTGCTTCGCCACCGAGTATGGTCACCCCGGCATAAATCACTACGTCATCTTCGATGGTTGGATGACGTTTTTGGCTCCTGAGACGTTCCACCGCGTCCTTGGGCAGCGAAAGGGCCCCGAGTGTCACTCCCTGATAGATCCTCACCCGGTTGCCAATGCTCGTCGTCTCCCCTATCACTACTCCGGTACCATGGTCGATAAAAAAACTTTCACCTATCCGTGCGCCCGGATGTATGTCAATTCCCGTCATACTGTGGGCATATTCTGTCATTATCCGGGGAATCAATGATACGCCCTGGTTGTGAAGCAGATGGGCTATCCGGTATACGGTAATCGCAAAAAGCCCCGGATAACTGAAAATGACTTCATCATAGCTCTTTGCTGCCGGATCCCCCTCGTGTGCAGCACGAATATCTTTTGCAAGGAGCCTTCTCAGCTGCGGAAGTTCCTTCAGGAAATTTGCGGTGATCTCCTGCCCACGCTCCTCACAGTTTACACAGACCATATCATGCCGGCGGCATTCATGACGCATTGCGAGGGTAATCTGGTCGGAAAGCCCTTCAAAAAAGTTGGTTATTTCCTGACCGAAAAAGTACGGGATATTGACTTTGTCGATGCGGATCTGTGAAAAATAGCCCGGGTAGAGAATCCGGCAGGCCATATGAATGATGCCGATGACTGCTTCTCTTGAAGGCAAAGGCTCCAGGTCCACATGATCAAAGCACTCCTCGGTATTGCATGAAAGTACAAGCTGACTGACAATATCAGGGATTTCTTCCCTGAATTTTTTTACTTTTTCCCTTTCTATTTTACATTGTTCAAGTTTTGACTCTTCCATGGCAGGCGTTTCCTCCCTGCAGTAGTAGTGTACACCTTCATAGGTGACGTAAATAAGAAATATATTTTTATTGTAGCGTATCCTGCACCCGTCCACAAGGGCACCCCGGCAGGATCTATGGTAAAACAGCTACTTATCATATCCCTGGCAAAGGTGTAGAATATATAATCTGGTACAGGAACTGAAAAGATGATTATTCTGGACGAGTTTGAGGGAAAGACGATCAGTCTTGATCTTTATGACGGCGAGCTATCTCACGTCCTGTCGCTCCTGGCAGATGCTGCCCGACAGGATGGATTTTTTCTCGTGGTTGATAAACAGATAAAAGGGAAAATCCAGGTACAAATGGATGAACCGTGGAACATCATTCTTATAGAAATACTGGCAGGTGTCAATTTCATGACAATGCTGGTCAATAACAAGATACTCATCTCTCTGATGGATGGCATACAGGAAGAACCTGCCGAACAGTAATGCCTGCCTGCAGATACACGCATGCTGCCTGATATTCAGTATGCGACAATCCCCGTCAGGGAATGTGTCACATACTGTGAGGCATTCTTTGTAGTTGCATATCCGGCATTCCGATGTCCGGTTACATATCACTGAGGGAACAGCCCAGGAGAAGCCTTACCCTGCAGTTTCCGTCTGAATCTACAGCTTTGAACTCTGAATATGTGATCGGGCCTCTGCAGTATGGTGTATGGCAGGTGAAATCGGTAAACAGTTCGATAGTATCTCCCTGAAGTATGTCAACCATATAATTGCGCTTCAGAATGGTGCAGTCATTATTGTTTTTTTTGTAACGAAGGTCGACCAAGGTAAGGTTTTTCATCACTATTCCCTTGCCTTCGCAGGTGTCCCTGCCGGTTTCCGCGAATACGGCCGGTACTGAAAAGAACAGGGGCACCAGAATCGTACAGAGCAGAAACTCTGTTTTCCCGTACATAGTTCACACTCTACCAGCAACTCCGGGTTTTGTCAATGAGATGCGGATATCTTTTCAGGATATCATTTCCCGCATTTCATCTCTGTCAATATGAGTATTTTCTGGCTATAATATATGAGGAGTTGCACCCTATATCTTCCATATGAAGGAAAGAAGACGCTATAAACGGTTCGTCGTTGATATTCTGGATATCAGCACGACCATGACATTCGCAAAGAATGTAAAAATTTATGATATCAGTATCGGCGGGGTTGCGCTCAAGGTCAACAAACGATTGGATATCGGTAGTGAATATGACCTGAAAATAGAGGGAAAGGGGAGAATATTATCCCTGAGAGGGGTCGTCATATGGTCTTTCCTGAGCGAAAGCCTGGTCGACACCTCCGGCAATATCATCCCGGTTTACCGGGCGGGAATGAAATTCATCCCTGTCACCAATGACATGAAGGCTGAAATTGAACATTTCATTGACACCCACAAAAAACAGCTGCATAAGCAGGTGAACGTATCTGAGATCAAAAGCACCCGACTGCATGTGCGGTTCACGATCGAAGATCCGGAAATGGCCCTCCTGAGTTTTCACGAGAGGTTCAAAGTGAAAACAATCGGCCTCGGCGGAATGCTTGTGGAAAGTGAGCAGCCGATCGAAAAAGAACAAATATTTCCGATAGAAATCGCGTTTACCGAAGACAAGGCAATCAAATGTAGCGGTCGTATTGCATCATGCAATGAGATACCACATGGGGATATGCGGCGTTACCAGATCGGGATAGAATTTCTTGATATCTCGGAAAGAAACAGGGCTGTCCTGCACGAATTCGTCCGCCTCCTTGACAATATGGAGAGATGGACCGCATCCACATAGCAGATTTTTCAGCGTTGTGGGGATTATCAGAAACAGGGGAACAGATGCCGAAGCCGGATCCTCCTCCCGCCTGTCGGGAGATAATTGTCTGAGTAAACACCCGGGCCCGCTCCCATGCAATTGACAGTTGGCAAAGAAGATTGTAGCATTAACAGAAGAGGCCCTGTGCAACAATGCTCATAACCGTCAAATACAGGAATGGCAGAACCGGAAAGGTTCATGCATACCAGCTTGAGGAGATGATCTCAGCGAATAAGATCACGCAGTTTCTCCGCTCGGAAGGCTGGGTTACTATCGGTGTCGATCCGATAAGGCAGAACGGGCAGAAGAATATGCTGTCAGGAAGTGCAGACTCGGACAAGCAGACCCTGCGATAACCTTTCATTATTTCCCGTCCTTACCGGGATTTTCAGTCCCTTCGTTTCCCTGCACAGGATACCCTGCACCGGCCCTTTTTAAAATATTCATGGGTTCTTCATATTGTCTTCATCATTTCTTCACAAGCGTTCCTGTATTCTAAAATCAAGAGTACAATTCATTTGGAGGTTGGGCAATGAAAAAACTAATCGCGGTATTGGCAGGAGCAACGCTTCTCATATTTGCAGCAGTCGCCTATGCACACGGCCCGGGATGGTTCGGCAAAGACCAGGTCTGTCCGGTGTATGGTGAGAAGCTCCCGATGAAAGGTCCGGGTTATCACGGTCACGGACCGGGCAAGAGGGACATGCTTGACCAGAAGTTTCTTGACAGCACTGCAGACCTGAGAAGGGAACTCCATAATAAGAAGTTCGAATTTTTTGAAGCACAACGCAACCCTGATACCCCGCCGGATACCATCGCAGATCTGAAGGATGATATCCGCCAGCTCAGGTTGCAGATACGGGAAAAGGCAAAAGGCAGGACATTTGGAAGACCTGGCAGATATGGTTGCATGTAACAGCCGGCAAGTCGTATTCTCACTTTCCCTCCGGACAGCCAGCCCCCCCTGGCTGTCATCTCACTATCCTTCTTAAGGCAGCCGGTTCTCCTTCCGGCTGCCTTAAGTATTTGGAGCAGACAGTGGCCTTGATTATTCACCGCATTCCTGTCGCCCCACATGTCATACCCTGAGCGTTGCGATAAGACGCTTGGGAAAGAGAAGAAGGTCAATTGCGTCTTGAGGGGATTTGACAAAAACCCGTGAAGCTTTAAGGGCTTCAGCCGAACAGCCTTCTGCGAGACAGAGGCAAATCCCTAATCCCGCAGCCCTGAGCATGGCGGCGTCATTGTTGCCGTTGCCGAGGGCAACGACCCTGTCCGGACCAAGTGCGAATACATATTGCTCTTTCTGGTACAGGTGCCCTTCTCCCTCCAGCACATGCAGGATACAGTTTACCCCTGCAAGTTCGGCTTCTGCCTTCCCGAATGTGTCCGATGTCAGCACATGGATGCTGAGACGCTGCGAGAGCATATTCAGTTTTTCTCTCAGTCCGTGCAGCACTTTCCCGTCTTCGGAAAGCGTGCCCGAAAAGTCGGTAACAAAATACTCAAGCACAAGAAGTCCGTATCCGGGGATATCGATCGTAATCATGGCGTTTCAGGAGTATTGTACCAGTTTTTCCCCTGAGATTCCCTGTACTGGCACTGACAGTCCACCAACTGAGATGAGAATACCGGGACATTATTTACTTGCACATTCCCCGGTCTCGGTTGCAGCAATCCGCAGTGTATTGCTCGTTTCCTTCTTCCCTTGACTTAAGTCAAGGATATTCTCTTCTTTCTCCGGTAAATTTTCTGTAAGAGGAAATTGCACCAAACGCACATACTTTATTATTCCTGAAAGGAGGAACGTAAAATGTTTTGTTATCAATGTGAACAGACCGCAAAAGGGCAGGGGTGTACGAATGTCGGGGTATGCGGAAAACAGCCTGACGTTGCAGCGCTTCAGGATCTTCTGGTATATGCACTGAAAGGCGTTTCCCTGTACGCAATCGAGGGAAGGAAACTGGGAATCAGTGACAGGAAAGCAAATGTCTTCACTGTTGAGGCGCTGTTTTCCACTCTGACCAATGTGGATTTTGATCCGCAAAGATTTGTTGCGCTCATCAACACCGCGGTGCAGCTCAGGGAAGACCTTAAGAAGAAGGTCGGCGCAGCAGGAGGGAAAATCGATTTCCCTGATGCACCTGCACATTTTCAGCCAGAACCCACCTTGGAGGGGATGGTAAGACAGGGTGAATCTGTGGGGCTGCACTCAGATGATACCGATCCTGATATCCGCTCCCTCAAGCATATACTTCTGTTCGGGATAAAAGGAGTTGCGGCATATGCAGACCACGCACAGATCCTCGGACAGGAAGATGAGGCAGTCTACGCGTTCTGCCAGGAAGCGCTGGCAGCCATGCTGAGGAAAGACCTCGCGCTCGGGGACTGGCTGAACCTCGTGCTGAAATGCGGAGAAATCAACCTGAAAACCATGGAGCTCCTCGATGCAGGCAATACCGGCACCTATGGACACCCGGTTCCGACACAGGTGCCGCTTGGAGTGAAAAAAGGCAAGGCCATACTCGTCTCAGGGCATGATCTGAAAGACCTCGATGCGATACTCAGGCAGAGCGCAGGAAAGGGGATATTTGTATATACCCATGGAGAAATGCTCCCGGGCCACGGCTATCCTGAACTGAAAAAATACCCCCATTTTTACGGACATTACGGGACCGCGTGGCAGAACCAGCAGAAGGAATTCTCCGAGTTCCCCGGAGCGATTGTCATGACCACGAACTGCCTCCAGAAACCGCGTGAGGGGTATCAGGACAACTTATTCACCACCGGGCTTGCAGGGTGGACAGGGGTGAAACACATCGCAGACAAAAACTTCGCGCCCGTCGTCGAAAAGGCACTCTCACTTCCGGGCTTTCCTGAGGACGTCAACGGCAAGTCGGTTATGGTAGGTTTTGGAAGAAATACCGTGCTTGGCGTTGCGGATCAGGTAATTGAAGCGGTAAAGAACAGGGATATACGGCACTTTTTCCTGGTTGCCGGCTGCGACGGAGCCAAGGCCGGGAGAAACTACTATACCGAATTTGTGGAAAAGGTTCCTGCAGACTGTGTGGTCCTTACCCTCGCCTGCGGGAAGTTCCGTTTCTTTGACAAAGACCTCGGGAACATCGGGGGTATCCCGAGGCTGCTTGACATAGGCCAGTGCAACGATGCGTATTCGGCAGTCCAAATCGCGCTCGCCCTATCGAAGGCACTCAACGTCGGGGTGAATGAGCTCCCCCTTTCGCTCGTGCTCTCCTGGTATGAACAGAAGGCGGTTGCCATTCTTCTTACGCTCCTGTATCTCGGCATAAAGAATATCAGGCTCGGCCCCTCATTGCCGGCCTTCGTGTCGCCGAATGTGCTTGATGTCTTGGTGAAGCAGTTCGGGATTCAACCGATTACCACTCCTGATAAAGATTTGACGTCAATTCTGGGGTAACCCACAAGGGGGGCGAACCCTGCCCCCCCTTTATAGGATTATCTCTCTTTCGCATTTTCCCCCGCCCGAAAATACTGCCTATGGCAAAACACAAAATCATGCATTAACCCATATTATTCATAAAAATAGGAAGAGTGGCTGAGGATAGCGTATTTGCGCGGATTCTTTTGCTGATAGTCAAATACACTATGTGAAAATAAAGAGGCAAAAGCCTTGCAGGAAGGAACGACCGAGAATGAGAAAAAAATACGCTGTCCTCAGCACAATCAGAAAAATGTATGAATAATATGGGGCAAGCGGGAGTTCCCCCGTATGCCGCGTGTCGGAAGCAGGAACAAGGGCTGACGCTGACTGCGCGACAATCCGGGTTAAGTACGCTATAATTCCCTCGTACTCTGCAGCATGGCAACCACCGGACATATCCGGGCGGGAAAGCCGAATACCTTTTCACGGAAAGGAGCAGCCGTGGGTGACGCGATCTCATTTCTCATATCAGGTATCATCCTTGGTCTTGCTGCAGGCATTTCTCCTGGTCCCCTGCTGACTCTGGTCATATCTGAAACACTGAAACACGACAGGAAAGCCGGCATCGCTGTCGCCATGGCACCGGTCCTGACCGACCTCCCGATAGTGGTCATATCCCTCTATTTCCTCGCGAAAATTGCCCATTCCCATCTTCTCCTTGGCGCCATGTCAATTATGGGAGCGTGTTTCATAGGATATCTGGCATACGAGAGCATTACTGTCAAAGGGACAGAACCCCTGCTCCCCCGGTCGGAAAAAAGATCTCTCCGCAAAGGAATAATTACAAACTTCCTGAGCCCCCATCCCTACCTTTTCTGGATCATGGTAGGGGCTCCGACAGTTCTCAGGGCGTATGCGATCAATTTCATGTCCGCAGTGTTGTTCATATCAGGATTCTATGCCTTTCTGGTGGGATCCAAGATCGCGGTTGCCCTGATCGTGCATACCTCAAGACCTTTTCTCAACAGTCATCAGTACCTTTTCACTATTCGGGCGCTCGGGGTCATTCTCCTCGTGCTTGCGCTGATATTTCTCAAAGACGGGCTGCAATTTCTCGGAATTCTCTGAGGTGATCTGCGTGTGCCATACGTTATTCGTCTGATGATCCAGATTCTTTGTACGGGCTTTTGGAAGTCATAGAAAATTTTTTTGATAGTGTATTTCTGCAGTTCAAGGCTACCATTATGAAAAACGCTGAGCATACAGGTTTTCATACAGATTTTGCTATAATTTTCACAAGAATCCATGCTGTCATCCACACAAGGCGATCTGAGGAACTGCTGTGAGCTGCTGAAAAAAGCAATTGAGGCTCACGGGGGAATCGGGACATGGCGCTCGGTTCAGGAATTCGTGGTTCGCGTTCATACAGGCGGGATCGCCCTTCCGTTGCGATTCCAGTCTTCTGCGTTCAAATCTGTAGAAGTAATCGTTTCCACAACAGAAGCGAGGACTGTCATACATCCGCATCCTGTCGAAGGGCAGAAAGGCATATTCGAGGGAGACATTGTCAGAATTGCCGACAGGAATAACAGAGTATTACAGGAGAGACATGACCCGCGCGCATATTTTGGCAGCCTGAAGAGAAACATCCTCTGGGACGAACTTGATGTGCTTTACTTCGGAGGATATGCCTTATGGAACTATCTGAATCTGCCTTTCCTCCTTGCAGGTCCCGGCTTCTCTGTCACAGAGATTGCGCCCTGGAAGGAAAATGGGAAAACCCTCAGAAGGCTTCATGCGGTTTTCCCCCCGAATATTCCTACGCATTGCAGGGAACAGGTATTCTATTTTGATCCGGAATATCTCCTTGTGCGCCATGATTACACTGCGGAAGTATTCGGGCAATGGGCAAAGGCTGCGCACTACAGCGGGAATCACAGGGACTATGAAGGGATCATCATCCCCACCAGGCGGAAAGTCTTTCCCCGGCTTTCATCGAACAATCCGCTCCGCTTCATCACTCTCGTATCGGTTGATATCGAAGTGACCAGGGTAGTCAAGAAACATTAACCCGGAGAACGTGTGATGCAACAGTTGCAGTATCATCACTCGGGTCTCACGGGTAAGGTCAGGATGCGATGCTATTTTTCTGTACGCTTTTCCGGCCTGTCTGGAGAAATACGATTGAGGAGATGACGAGGCCCGCGCCAACAACCTGCCACAGTTCCATGGTTTCGCCCAATAAAATATACGCAATAAATGCGGCGGTAATCGGCTCAAGGGTAGCAGTAATGCTTGCATGGGTCGGCCGGATGAGGCGTATCCCTTTGTTATAAAACCCGAAGGGCAGGATAGTCCCCACTATGCCGATAAACAGTATCCACCACCATTGCACAGTGGTATAGGAGAAGGTAAAGGCCTGAAGCGGAGGGATGAGGATGTTCCATGCGCACGCAGCGAACACAAGGGCATAGCAGAGAACGGTCCACGGCGAATAGGTCCGCATCCCGATATCACTCTGCACGGCGTACCAGGCAAAGGCGACTGCAGAAGCCACCCCCGAGAGAATGCCGGCACTGTTCAAATGCAGGAGGTCCATGCTGTACGCGCCGACCACAAGATAGCAGCCGGAGAGCGCTCCTGCCATTGCAGCAAGAGTCCTGGCCGTAATCTTCGTACGGGTAAAGGCAACCATATAGAGTGCCACAAAGAGGGGTGCCTGGTACTGCAGGAGAATTGCTGCTGCCACCTGAATCCTGCTGATCGCATAGAGATACGTAAACTGTGCACTGGCGAGGCTCATCCCGAGGAAGACAAAAAAGGCAAGGTCTTTACGGCTCACTCTCAGGAGAGAAGGCCGTCGGACCGCAATCCACAGCAGGAGTGCAGCCGCTGCCATCGTGGTTCTGAGCTGTATGAGCTGGAAAGGGGTTACGCCGCTGTTGAAGAGAAACTTGGCAGCAGACCCTGAGCATGCCCACAATACCGCAGCAAACATCACAAAGACATATCCGGACCTGTTCGTGCGGAATGTGGCGTGATGCGGGAAGCCGGCTTCCCCTGCCCCGCGATAATTGTCAGCGTTCCTTTTCATGAATGAAAGATGGTAACCCAAAAGACGATTTTTATCAAAGGAACGTGGGAGAGTCAGTCTGCAAAGCATGGAGTACTGGCATAGAGTATAAAAAAAGAGTGCCGGGAAAAGGCCGGGTTCTTACCTCCGGAGACAGTGGTATCAGGCCCACACTGAAGCGGAATCAGATGATCTCGTACTTCAGCTTTTGCCTTCCAAAAACAACTGCTTCAGAATACTCCCACATATAGATGTCAAAATTCTCACATCCGTACCGGCGGTTCATCCTGTCCTGAATTTCGAAAATCCTGTCATTCACCCTGATCTTCGTTCCGAACGGAAGGCAGTTATTGGCAGCGATTCCGTCTCTTACTTTCTGATTGCTCGCAGTTATCGTAGGGGTGCTGTCGGTTTCGGCGGCGGTTGCGGTATACGCGGTGAAGATGCCGGTCTGTTCAAGCGCTTCTGTCTCGACTCGAAACTCATACCGCAGGGAAAATGCCAGCAGCCCTATGACCGCGAATTTCAGGAAAAACAATGTTCTGAGAGTACGTTTCTTATTCATTTCTCTATTATTTTTCTGCTTGAACAACTCAAGACGGGGTTATGTAGTTTAAGGATTCTATATTAATAAAAGGGTTTATATTTTTGTCAAGTATTTTCTGAATGGGGTGTTTTCTGCACGAATGCCTCCACGTCAGTCCCGCGCGCCCAACTATGTAATTCATTACATACTTCATAACACAAATTACCCATATTGCTTTCCCGCATCCACGGGATCAGCAAGTTCCCGGATACGTTACAAGCAAGGGAATTATGCGTGTAACACAAGGCAATCACGCGGTTTTCTGCAAGATTGCCCCCTCCTTTCAGGCGAACGCGATAAAACAGGGATCAACCGCCTGAGATAGTTGCCGCCTGATTTCGGGAAGCTGCAGAATGGCACAGGAATTGCTTCTCTTCCTGATGTGTCTTATATGTATTGCATGAAAAAAAATACACCGTTTTTGAACAATGAATCTCCACGAGGTGCCTTATGAAGACTGGAAGCAAAGCATTTCTGTGTCTGTTATGTTTCGTTTGCATACCCCTTTCCATACTGCCCCCCGCTGACGCGGCCATGAACGATTACTGTATCGTGCCTCCTTTTGTCATCGCAGGGGTGAAACCCAACCTTCTCCTCATGATCGACAATTCAGGCAGCATGTTCGACCTCACGTACATCGATCTGGGCACTGCCACCCGAAAACCCTTTTACTGCTACGACAAAACGTATAAATTCGCAAACCACTATACGGGATATTTCCAGGATACCGTAGCTCCCCCCAATCCTACAAATCCTGCCTGGTATGTATATTATGAATATGATTTTACCAATGACTACTTCTACAAGGTTTCCGAACCGACATGGGCAAGCTGCAACGTCTATATCCCTGGCACACTCTGTATAAACGGCACCAACCTTACCAATACCAGCACGCCGAAAACCCTCACAAAATTCGTTGCGGAAGGGAATTATCTGAACTGGCTCACCTCATCCAAGTTCGATATCCAGAAGCACATACTGACAGGCGGCAAATACGATACCGCTACCAATAACCTGATTTCCGAAGGAAGGGGATGTGTCGGGAGGAAGTTCATTAAAGAGCCGATTGTGAACCAGTCGTATGTGGAGGGAGGCGCCAACACCGGGCTGGGGGTGACCTTTGCGATAAAAGGCCCGGACCATCCCTACAGTGAGACATTAGTCTCACCCGGCGGCCAGACATATATAGAAATATATGCGGGAGACTACACCGAGAGCAACTGCCAGAAGGCAGTGACAGATATCATCAATCAGGAGAACAAAAATACCATAACCAACGATATCGAGCTTTGCCTGAATTATGATTCCAAGGGGAAATACTGCTCTCTCGATATGTTCACGAGCTGTACGAGCGACACGGATTGCGCCGGGACTCCGGGCACCTGCGCGATAGTAAACGACGGTGTGTGCACAGCCGCAAGCAACGGCATATGTACTGTCTCCACTACCGGGACATGCACCTCCAATGACGGAACCTGTTCGGGAAGCAAATACTGCATTGGCGGAAGCAACGCCGGCGCAGCATGCAATAACAATAATCAGTGCAACAGCGGGGTCTGCTCCAAGAGATGCAACGGCGGCGGCAAGGACGGAGCGACATGCAATAACAACAACGACTGCAAATTCAAATCGTGCACGACCGGAAAAGTCGGAAGCACGTGCAGCGCGAACGCAGACTGTGACGTGAAAACATGCTCGGCAGGCCTTGTGGGAAACCTGTGCATTGCAAACTCTGACTGCAATACGAAAGCCTGCTCGGCTCCTGCTGCGAAGGTGGGAACCGCATGCGCGGTCAACACGGACTGCAATTCGGGTTCAGGCACCTGCACTGCAGGCAACATCGGCGCCGCATGCCTTGTCAACACAGACTGCGCGATAGGCTATAAAGGATACTGCCAGAAGCCGGTCACGCAGCAGATCAAATCCACCTTCGGCCAGAGCATACACGAGTGCTATCAATACTGGAACACCGGCTCCCTTGTTGGAAACAACTGGTGGACAATGATGACCAACCCGCAGGGATGCAACCAGATATACAAGGAGCTCTATACCTGTAACGGAGGTGCGAGAGACGCAAAAACATGTGTGGTCGCTGCTGACTGCCCGGGCGGCACATGTATCAACGGCCCGGCAGCAATACGGCAGGGGAGTCCGATACTGGTATGCGGCCTCGGGTTTGTCGGGTATTGCGCCGGTTCTACCGATAACTGGCAGACCACCAACTGGTATGCCAGGGAGTATGCAACACCGGAAGCATGCGTGAAGGCGAAATTCGAGGCATTCTGCGCAGGCGCACAGGTGCCGCCGGTCATCGACCCGACCGACGACCCGTCCACGACGGAGAACTTTGACAACCTGCCGGCAATTATCGGCGATATGGGGATCGGCGCGCAGCTCGGGAACCCCATTGACGTGCTTACCGTAAAACTGAACACCGCGACAGTCCCGAAAGGGTTGATGCAGGACTTCCAGAACCTCATCCACTTCGGGGCCATGACCTTTGACGCTTTTGGTTCATATACCGAATGTCCCGCAAATATCCCCTGTTCGAAAAAATGCGCAACCGCCCTCTCTGTCTGTATGGTAGACGCAGACTGCCCCATTGGTGACACCTGTGTCGTCGCAAACAACCTGGACGGCGGCTATATCCTTGACAGCGGCAATAAGGAAGGGTATATTTTGGGCAGATGTTCGGTTACCAGTTCAACGACATGTGCGTTTGATTCCCAGTGTCCTGTAGGGGAAAGCTGCGTATTTTCCGTCGGCAGCCACAGTTCCGGTCTGATCAATGCGATCGGCAATATCTTTGCCAGCACGTGGACGCCTTTTTCCGAAGGGTTTTACAATGCGATCGGCTACTTTGCCCAGAGAACGGACAGGCGGCTGAACGCTACCGATTTCATTACGGAAGCAGAGAATGCTGCCTACAAGAAGCCTGTGCAATACAAGTGTCAGAAGAACAATATCCTCCTCATAACCGACGGCATGTCCACGGCAGACCTGCATCCGGACGTCACCAGTCTTGTTTCTATGTATAACGAGGGTGACGGCCAGATCGACACGTCGGCTTCCGCAACCTGTCCCAAGTTTGCCGGAAGCAGAAACCTTGACGATCTCGCGTGGCTCGCAAAGAATAGAAATATCAAGAACTTCACCGAAACACCGGCAGCATCAGATCCGGAACTGAACAGCAAGACAATCACTACCTTTGTGGTGTTCAACGGAGTCCCGAGTACCGATCCCGGCGAATGCAATCCTGACACCCTGTTGAGGGAGACCGCAGAAAACGGCTGCGGGACTGCCGCGGGATGCTATCAAAGGGCTGAAACCCCGGACCAGCTGAAGAACGCGCTCCGGCAGGCCTTTCTGACCATCTCTGCGAAGGCCGCATCCGGAACCGCTGCATCGGTGCTTGCATCGGGCGAGGGGAGCGGCGCAAACCTCCTGCAGGCGGTCTTTTATCCCAAGCGTTTATTCGGCACAACAGAGATAGAATGGACCGGCGCACTCCAGAACTACTGGTATTATATCGATCCCCTGCTGAACTACAGCTCCATTCGCGAGGACTCAGCAACCACCAATATCCTCGACCTGAGGACCGATTATATCATGAGCTTCTTCTTCGACACCGATAACCAAACGAAGGTGAAGCTCTTTGCTGACGCGGACGGCAACGGCATACCTGACAGTGCGACACCGGTCCAGATAAAATACCTCGATGAGACGATCGATCCTGCAAACAGGATAAAGTATATCTGGGAAGCAGGCAGGCTGCTCTGGGACCGTGACCCCGTAACAAGAACACTCTATACCTTTGATGGAACAGGCAGGGTGCAGATCCCGAATACCACGACTCCCGTTGCTGCGGGCTCGCCGCTGATCTCGCTTCTTCAGGCTGCTGATGTGAATGAGGCAAATGCGATCATGCGGTACGTACGCGGCGAAGACACGCCCTTCAATCCTGCGATCGCCGGCTTCACCCCGACCTACAGGAACAGGACTGTTACCATCAGCGGTACCACCCGCACATGGAAGCTCGGGGACATCATCAGCTCAACGCCCAAGGTGTCTTCATGGATACCGCTGAACGTCTATCATCTCCTCTACAACGACAGCACTTATGGGCCTTTGGGGCAGAACCCGAAGCTGAACGACCCGGTCAACAACAACCATTTCATCACGACCAGCGCCTATAAGGGAAGGGGGATGGTCTTTGTCGGCGGAAACGACGGCATGCTCCATGCCTTCAAGCTCGGGTCTATTGAGCTTTCTGACGACAAGTTCACGAAGGCAACCCTGACCGGTGCGAATATCGGGCAGGAGGCCTGGGCGTACATTCCCCAGAATGCCCTGCCGTACCTGAAGCATCTGGCAGATCCCAATTACTGTCATCTGTATTATGTCGATGCGGTTCCCGCAGTCTTCGATGTCAGCATCGGCGGGAACCCCGGTGACGTGAAGACCGCGAGCAGCTGGCGGACCGTGCTGGTCGGCGGCATGCGCTTCGGAGGCGCATGCAAGGACGCGGCATCAACGTACGGGGTGCAGACGCCTGCAGCCGGCCTGGGGTATTCCTCGTACTTTGCCCTCGATATCACAGACCCGAATAATCCGCAGGTGCTCTGGGAGTTCTCGAATGCGAACCTGACCGCTGCAGAGAAGGCAACGGGCGGACTCGGGTTCGCCACTTCAGGGCCTGCGATCCTGAGGGTCGGGGAAAAGGACAAGAACGGCAGATGGTTTGCGGTATTCGGCTCCGGCCCGACAGGCCCGATCGACACGACTGCACACCAGTTTAAGGGCTACTCGGACCAGCCGCTGAAACTCTTCATTGTAGACCTAAAAAACGGTCCTACAGGCGGGAATTTCTGGGTAGTCAATACAGGGATTCAGAATGCATTTTCCGGTTCGATGGTCGGCGCGCCGATAGACCTTGACCAGAACAATCCCGGCGGAACAGGATACTACCAGGATGACGCCATGTATTTCGGCTACACACAGGCCGAAGAGAATCCGCTCACGGCCAACACCAAATGGACAAAGGGAGGCGTCATACGTCTCGTCACAAAGGAAAATGCAGATCCGACCCAGTGGACATGGAATAAGGTTATGGAGAATATCGGGCCGGTCACCGCGCCTGTCGCCAAACTGCAGAATTACAAGGCCGGGAATGAAAACATATGGCTGTATTTTGGCACCGGAAGGTACTTCTTCAAGATCGCTTCGGTGATTGATGACTCTGACAGCCTGAGGACAATGTACGGGATAAAAGATCCCTGTTTCAACAGCCCGTCGTATCCGCTGAAACTCGATCCGAACTGCACTGACACGCCTGCCTGGATAACCGATGCAACCGCATCCTCTTCAGCTTCCGCAGGCAACTGGAAGATCAACCTCGACCTCTGCACAAACGCATCGGGTGCTTTGGTTGCATGCAACGATGCGAGTGTCCTGTTCAGGGCAGAGCGCGTGGTAACCCCGCCTGTCGTCTCCCCAACCGGTGCGGTCTTCTTCACTACCATTAAGCCGTCCGCAGATGTCTGCGAGTTCGGCGGCGTCTCACACCTCTGGGGCCTGAAATATGACACAGGAGGTTCGGTAAACAGGGGGCTGCTGAAAGGAACCGCGCTGATGCAGGTTTCAACAGGCAGCATTGAGGAGAAGAAACTCAGCGAGATATTCACCGAGAAGGTGGATTCAACCACTGGCGAAGGAAGAAGATCCACCGCGATTATCGGTGAAGCTTCATCAGAGCCGGTGATTCCTGTGCCGCCGAAGCCTGTCAACAGGGTGCTGCATATACGGGAGAGATGAGCGTGCTGCGCGCAGAGTATAATCAACGCGGTGTCACACTGGTGGAACTGATGGTGATTGTAAGCATCATCAGTGTGCTGGTCGTTGCCCTCGGATTTTCCTACGAGGGGTGGATAGGGAACTATAAAATCGAAAGCCAGACGAGACAGCTCTACTCTGACCTTATGGATGCCCGGACCAGGGCGATCACACAGAACAGGATGCATTTTGTCGTGCTGAATGCCGGCAACTATGCGGTCTATGCAGATACGAACGACAACACTGCAGCGGACCCGGGTGCAGGCGATATTCCGCTTCCCGAATTCCGGGACCCCGGCACCCTGAACGTCAAACCGAAGAACGTAGAGTATACGCTGGGATGGACTGGGACAATACCGTTTAATACGAGGGGACTTACGACGTCTGCAGCAGAAATTACCATCCCCCTCACCCTTCCTTCCGGAACACATCCGGACTATGACTGCGTCCTTGTACACCAGTCAAGGATTCGGACAGGGCTGATGACAGGAGGTGTATGTGTATCTAAATAACAGGGGCGTTACCCTCATTGAGGTCATGCTCGCGCTGGTGGTGCTCCTTCTCGTCTTTGTGGGGCTGGTCCAGACCGCGTTGCTGAGCATCGACAATAACCTCCGAAATATTTATCGCGACGAAGCGGTGGCCATCGCGACAGAGCGGATGAGCGAGCTGAAGACCATGTCGTTTGACGCACTCACCGCACTGGCAGGCACAGGTTGCCAGACAGATACAAAAGACTTCAGAAATATAAAGAACAAGCAGTTTACCACCTGTGCACGCATCGATGCGCTCGATGCGGATACCAACAGGATACGGATAACAGTAGGATGGGACCACAGACTGGAAACCGCTGCACCTCCGGTCAGCCAGGACCATCCTACCGGCAGGGAATTTGATTTCAGTATCGCATCAGTGAGGAGACGATGAAAAACAGACAATCCGGATTCACGATGGTCGAACTCCTGATCACCATGGCAGTATTTGTGCTTACCATCGCTGCGGTGGCAGGCATATTTGTCCCGCTGCTCACCCAGTTCAAGCAGCAGAGCAAGATCGCAGAGACCCAAATCGAGGGACTCGTCGGGCTCGGCATTCTGCGCCGGGACATTGAACACGCGGGCTTTGGTATTCCCTGGGAAATACAAACAGGGGTTACCTACCAGGAAGCAGCAAACGCTCCCGGCAGTACGTACAATGAGCCTACCGCCGGAGGGACAACCGCGCCGCCAAGGGCGATCCTGAGCGGAAATGACATCGCCATTGCCGGCATTGTGAACAGGTCCGATTATCTGGTGATCAAGGCAACAAACGTTGCTCCATTCAACGCGGCAACAAAGTGGACTGATGTCCTTACCATGCCCGACGGTTCACGGAGGGTACGGGTCTGGGGTTCTGCAATCGAGGATTTGAATGCAAACGACAGGGTGATTGTGATGATACCGAGCCTCGGTGAAACCCGCCAGAGAATTCTCGTGAACGACGGAGCGACTTTTTTCACGAGGTTTAACCAGGCAGCATTCCCTGCGGCATTTGCAGCAGGAACAACAGGGGCCGTGAACCTGGTATACGGGGTTACCGACCCGGACAACACCCCCCTGAGAATGCCGTTCAACAGGGCTGATTATTTTATCAGGACGGGAAACGCTCCCCAGAGGTGTGCGCCCAACACCGGTGTCCTTGTGAAGGCAGTGCTGCGGCAGGCAGACGGGGTGTATGATGAATGGCCCCTCCTTGACTGTGTCGCAGACATGCAGTTCGTGTACTGCATTGACAACGACAATGACGGAGACTGTGAACCGGGCGCTGCCGGCAGCACAGATTTTTATACAAACGACCTTCCGGGTCTCGGGTACGATGCCCAGCAGACAAGAACCCGGGTAAAGGAGGTAAGGGCGTTTATCCTTGCCCATGAGGGCCAGAGGGACTGGACGTATACCTTTGCCCCTCCGGTTGCGCCGAACTCGATCACTGTCGGAGAGTTCGGGTTGGGCAGAAATTTTAATCTTGCTACATCCATAGGAACCGGGTGGCAAAATTTCCGGTGGAAAGTATTTTCCTTAGTGATACAGCCGCGGAATCTGATGAGGTGAGAGCGACCATGAAATATACAAACAACATAGCGCACAGAACAAAAAAGAAAAGACACTCGACCGAACATCTTTCCGGCATGCACATCCTACGGTCTGAAAAGGGCATCGCACTCGTGATGGTGCTTGTGCTTGCGCTGATCGCGCTTGCGGTGGTGTCCACCATGATATATCTCGTGATTCAGGGAACGAAGTATTCGGGATATTCAAAGAGATATACCACCGCCCTTGATGCCGGACACGGGGCTTCCGAGATTACCACCGCGCTCATCAACAACCGGGGCAATCTGGTAATCGGCGGGCTGGGGATAAACCTCTCTCCCCAGTGTGTATGCGGGTTTGATGCGAATCCGCTTGATGATCTCTATCCTGATCCGTCCCCGAACACCTGCCTGTGCAGGAAACTCTGCATGCCGCCCTATTCCGGGGCTATCTACAACTGGGGACAGGGGCCGGCCCCGTGTAACGCAGACGGTGCGAACATGGACCCGACCGCAAGCCCTGACATGCAGTTCGACCTCACCGGTTTTGGCACAAACTACCGGGTCACCACAAAAATCGTGGACACTACCATTGGCGCAACTGATCTTAGCGGAGAGCAGCTTTCCTGCGGAACAGGCGTAGGCTATCAGTGCGGTTCACTGGAAGGGATCCCGACGCCATACCTGTACCGGGTAGAAATCAATTCACAGGATGCAAACCCGTTGAACGTGAGAGAAAGATCGCGCCTGTCGGTCCTTTATGCATATTAGGAGACAGATAAAATACCTTGCTCCGGTAGCTCTAATGCTGCTCTGCACCGCAATGCTGTGCTGGGGATGCCGGGGGAAGGAGGAAAAACAGGCAGCGCTTCCCGTTTCACCCGGGCCAGGGCAGCAGGAATCTGTTCCTTTGCCTGCTCCTTCCGGAAGACCTTCCGGCGAATCCCCGGCAATTCCTCCTGAAGTAATGGCCGATACCCCTCCGCAGGTGACTTCCATTAAGGTCACACCGGGAACACCAACCCTGAAAGACCCCATTAAAGCCCTAATCGGCGTATACGACAAGGAGGGGGACAACATCACCCTTGCCTATTATTGGTACAGGAACGGTGAACTTCTCCCTGAGACATCCGACACCCTGTCCGGGGGCTTCAGGCGGGGAGACAAGATAACCCTGACTGTTGTCCCGGATGACGGAAAAAGAAAGGGGAACCATGCCTCAGTCCTTGTAACCATCGCCAATTCACCTCCCGCGATAAAGGCATCCGCAGACACCCATGCATTCAATGGCAGGGAATACACCTACCAGGTGAAGGCAACGGACCCCGACGGTGATCCGCTTACGTATTCTCTTAAATCCGCACCGGCAGGAATGACCATTGATCCTGCGACCGGTCTGGTACGGTGGAAGATTACCCCGGACTACAGCGGGACTATCCCGTACATTGTGGCGGTTGCTGACGGCAGCGGCGGAGAAGGCTTGCTGGAGCTTTCTTTCGAAGTCAGACGAAGCCTTAAAACAAAATAACTCCATTCTTCTGCATTCATTGCTGGCACATTCGAGTGAAAAACGTTACTTCTTCCTGTACATTACCAGCAGATACGGACTCCAGTATTGTGAAGGGAATCTTCTCAGGAAGCTCATCCGGCCGGTCACACGGGTCAGGATCTTGAAAAATACCCTGATTATCCTGTTCAGCAGGGTTCTTCTTTCACATCTCCGGCAATTGTGCAGATCAAAGCCTCCCAAATAGCCCTTAAAGATCGGCTGCAGGCGATATTTTTTTTCAAGACGTTCCCATGTATGCAGATCCATTGCACGGAGATTGTGCGTGGAAAGAATCCGCGGGGCCGTCCTTTTCAGGATGCGATGCGTAATCCCGAGGAAATTCGGCATGCCCACCATAAGAATGCCTTCCGGCCTGAGCATTTCGAGATGTTTTTCAAGGATCAGATCCAGATCATCGAAGTGCTCGACAAACCCGAATGAGTAGACAATATCAAAACGGGGAAGCGCTGAAAGGTCATCGGTCAGGATATTGTTATTGAAGACAGACGCCCTGAGCTGCAGCAGGTCGAAGTTCTCCTGCATCTTCCGGCACCCGGTCGGGGAATAGTCTATTCCGGCGATATCATAGTGAAAATTCTTTTTGAAATAGGCGAGCCACTTGCCGGGGGCGCCTCCTATTTCCAGAATCCGGAGGCTATTTCCTTTCGGCAGGTATTTGTCAAACAGCCCGATGAGATCCCTGGTCACAAACTTCATGGAGTCCCTCGTCACCTCTGCCGGGAGTTCGACCTTTTCCCAGCGACTGTCCCAGTATTCCCGTTCAGTCAGTTCCTGTCTTTCCACCAATCTTCCTCTTTCATGGCTCTATCGCAGCGCTACCGGATGACCGGGCATATGCGCACCATTCTGCACCGCAGAGTATAAATAACTGACTTCTCATTATATAATAAAAAAACACTGAACGTCTTTTGGATACCATGTATCCCTGATCAATACAAGAAATGCAGAGAAGAGCATGTCCAGCGGACCACGATATTACGTAAGGGTACAAAACCCGGAACTGAATGCGATTGTCGAAAGGAGCGAATCATTCATGCTGAGGAAGCATGATGTGTCGACCACGGTCGGCATTGTGAAAGGCCGTGAACTCGGTCTGACCCCCGATGTACTCATCAAGCGGTTCAATGACCGGGGGTTTTTTGATTTTCTGATCCATACGTTCAGCAAGAGCAGGGCAAGGCGCCTTTGGGATACCAATGTAAGACTTTATCAACGGGGACTGCCTGTCCCGGAACCTGTTGCGTATACAGAGCCGCTATTGCGCGATAGGGTCTCTTTTCATCTTTCAGTTGCTGTCGAAAATGCGGAAAAGCTCAGCACACGCTACCGGGAAGGGCTTTTCAGGAACAACAGGGAACTGCTGCTGCCCCTCGCCCGGACGATCGCAGAATGGCACCTGAAAGGCGCGGTGCACGGCGACCTCAAGTGGCCGAATATCCTTGTGCAGGAAAAAGAGAACGGATATGCCTTTTTTTTCATAGACCTTGATCAGTCGAGGCTGTATTCGGCCCCGTGCACTGCGGGCATGAAAAAAGACCTGAAACGGTTCTGCCGTTTCGGCCTCGAAATGGGCGCAGAATCATGGGTCGAATCAGAATTCTTTCCCGCTTACCTGTCTTTTCTGCCTCAGGAAATCAGAAAGAAGATCGACCCGGTTCAGATCAGGAACGAAGCACGCAGGGAATGGATCAGGAAAGGAAGCAAAAAGTGGTAACAACGAGGAACGGAAGACCGGTCAGGGAATTTGTCATGCACATGGAAACTTATTATCAGAAAAAGGTCGGAAATATGTGTGAACGACTCTCACGATGAAACTGGCATTCTGTCTGTTTAAGTATTTCCCGTTCGGAGGGCTTCAGCGCGATTTCAGCCATATCGCGCAGGCCTGCAATGTCCGCGGGCACTCGATCCGGGTATTCACCATGTCGTGGGAAGGCGGGATTCCCGAAGGATTTCAGGTCTCCCGCGTAACAGGACATGGCATAACCAATCACCGGCGCTGCTGGAACTTCTCAAAAAAGGTCAATGAACACCTGGGAAAAGACCCTCATGACCTGGTAATCGGATTCAATAAAATGCAGGGGCTGGATGTGTACTATGCGGCTGATCCGTGTTACAAAGCCAGAGTAATGGCCGAAAAAAGCCTGCTCTATCGGCTGGGGCCCCGTTGCCGGACATACCTTTCCATGGAAAAGGCGGTGTTTTCACCTTCTTCGGCTGCACATATCCTGCTCATTTCCGAGAAGGAAAAAGACAAATATATCCGGTATTACCACACACAGGAAAACCGTTTTCAAAATCTCTCGCCGGGCATTTCTGCTGACAGGGTCCTGCCGGGAAACCCCCGTGAGGTCAGAGAAAAGGTCCGCACCGAACTGGGTGTCGGCAGGGATGAATTATTGCTTCTCATGGTCGGTTCGGGATTCAGGACCAAGGGACTCGACCGCGCGCTTCAGGCACTGGCAGGCCTGCCGGAGACACTCAGAAGCAGGACAAGACTTTTCGTAATCGGCAAAGGGAAGGCTCAGCCGTTTGCATCGATCGCACAAAAACTGCGGGTCGACAGGCAGGTGCATTTCCTTGGCGGCCGAGACGACGTCCCGCGGTTTATGGTGAGTGCCGATCTCCTGCTACATCCTGCATATTCAGAAAACACGGGGACCGTGCTGATTGAAGCAATGGCGTCCGGACTGCCGGTGCTTGCAACCGACATCTGCGGATATGCCTTCCATGTGGAAAAGGCAGGCGGAGGCCTGCTGATACCGTCGCCTTTTGCACAAAAGGTACTTGACAGGCTTCTGCTGCACATGCTCACCTCCCCTGAACGCACGACATGGGCACAGAACGGCATGCACTACGTAAAAGTGAATGATTTTTTCCGCATGCCGGAAAAGGCTGCGGATATTATCGAAGCCCTGGCTTCAAAAGGAACCTGAAGTGATCGATCTCCGCACAGATTTCCGGGAGTATTTCAAGGGGGACGATGTATTTGATCAGATACTGCACCTTCAGGGCAGGGTATTCCGGGAACACAAGAACCGCAAGACCCTCCGCATCGTGAAAGACGGAAGGGGGTATTTCGTGAAGATCCACCGCAAAACGGGATTAAAGGAAATCTTCAAGAATATCATGAATCTCCGCCTGCCTGTGCTTGGAGCCAGAAACGAGCTGAATGCCATCAAAAGGATGGAAGAACTTGGCATTGATACCATGAAAGTGGCCGGATTCGGCGAGCGGGGGATTGCCCCTGCCTGGCAGGACTCCTTTCTTATCACCGAGGAACTCGAAAACACCGTCAGTCTCGAAGACCTTGCCCGAAGGTGGAAGACCGATCCCCCCGAATTGCGCCTGAAGCGCGCTATAATCGCAAAAGTCGCAGACATTGCACGTGTCCTTCATCAGAATGGAGTAAATCACCGCGACTTTTACCTCTGTCATTTCCTTCTTGAGCTGACCGGAGACCCCCGCTCGCGTACCAGTCAGAAAGGCGGGGGTACCGAAAAAGACCGTGTGAAGATCTACCTCATTGACCTGCACAGGGTCCAGATCCGCGATCGCACCCCTTCACGATGGATAGTCAAGGATCTCGCAGGTCTTTACTTTTCAGGAATGGATGCCGGTCTCACCCGGCGGGATCTGTTCAGGTTCATGAAAGCTTACCGCGGGAAGCCCCTGCGGACTCTTCTGAGAGATGAAAAGGAGCTCTGGGGTCGGGTTTCCCGGCGTGCCTTCAGGTTATACAAGAAGCATTTTCATCGGGTTCCCGGATTTTCCGGCAAGTATAAGGGCTGACCCTTTGACTGCCGATTCCCTTCATTGACCGCCGTATTTATAACATTCTATAATCGTAACGATCGGAGAAAATACCATGACAGATTCCAATTTAACGGAGGATGTATGCATATCGGAATAATCGGCACAGGGTATGTAGGTCTTGTAACAGGCGCATGTTTTGCCGAATTCGGCTTATTCGTGACCTGTATGGACAAGGATGAAAAAAAGATCAGTGCGCTCAAGAAAGGCGATATCCCGTTCTATGAACCGGGCCTCGCTGAGCTGGTGAAGAGGAATCTCGCTCAGGGAAGACTCTCCTTCACGACAAAAATCGCAAAGGCAGTCGAATCCTCCCTGGTAATTTTTATCGCGGTGGGAACGCCCCGGCGGGGAGATGGCTCTGCTGATATGAAATATGTGGATGAGGTTGCGCGGGAAATTGCGAAACACATGGACGGCTACAAGGTAATCGTTACCAAGAGCACGGTTCCTGTCGGGACAGGAGAACGAATCCGCGAGATTATCCTGAAGAACCAGAAGGACCGGATTGACTGTGATATTGTTTCAAACCCGGAGTTTCTAAGGGAAGGTTCGGCGATTGAGGATTTTATGAGGCCCAATAGGGTAGTGTTAGGGGCAAAGAGCCCCCAGGCTGTTGCAATAATGAAAGATCTGTACAAGCCTCTCTACCTCATCGAGACCCCATTTGTGGTGACCACTATCGAGACCGCTGAACTGATCAAGTATGCATCGAACTCCTTTCTTGCGGTAAAGATCTCGTTTATCAACGAAATGGCGAACCTCTGTGAAAAAGTCGGCGCAGATGTCCATATGGTGGCAAAAGGCATGGGGCTCGATCAGCGGATCGGGGCAAAGTTCCTTCACCCGGGCCCCGGGTACGGGGGCTCCTGTCTCCCAAAAGACACCAATGCCCTTCTGAGGATAGCCAAGGAACATGATGTCTGGCTCGGCATCGTGGATTCAGCAGTGAAGGCGAATGAAACCCAGAGGGAGATGATGGTCAGAAAGATCATGGAGGCGGCAGGTCCGCTGAAGGGTAAAACACTCGCTATGCTCGGGCTCTCGTTCAAGCCGAATACCGATGACATACGCGACGCACCTGCGCTGTTCATCATCGGCAGACTTCTCGGGGAGGGAGCTAGGATAAAGGCGTATGACCCAGTATGCATGAAAGAGGTGGAAAAAATCCTTCCCCGCGTGAAGTACTGCAAGGATTCGTATGATGCGGCAAAAGGGGCTGATGCGCTCGTGATTGTGACTGAATGGAACCAGTTCAGAAACCTCGAGCTTGATAAAATTCAACGCCTCCTGAAGGAACCCTGCTTTATTGATCTGCGAAACATCTACGACCCGCAGAAACTCAGGGAAAAGGGGTTCCGCTACTACTGTGTGGGCAGGGCATAGAACATGGTAAAATGAAACGGTGAAGGTCATATGCCAGAACAGAAAAGCCTACCACGATTACCATATTGAAGAAGCGGTAGAGGCAGGTATTTCCCTGCTGGGGACAGAGGTGAAATCCCTGCGGGAAGGCAAGGCCAATCTGAAGGACAGTTATGTAGTAATCAAGGCCGGGGAAGCGTTCCTTCTGAACTGTCACATCAGCCCTTACAGCCATGGAAATATCATGAACCATGACCCTGTGAGAACGCGCAAGTTGCTCCTGCACAGGAAAGAAATCGACAGGATGGGAGGAAAGGCTGCAGCCAAAGGGTATTCACTCATCCCTCTGAAAATATATTTCAAGGGGTCGTTTGCAAAAATCGAGGTAGGCCTTGCAAAAGGCAAGAGGCTTTTTGAAAAACGTGATACAATAAAAGAAAGAGAAGCCCGCAGAGAAATCGAGCGGGCGATGAAAGGCAAATAGCCCTGGCCAAGGAGCAGAACTCCCGATGCTCAGGGCTGTGCGCGATTCGCAATACACCGGGGGCGAAAGGGCTCGACGGGGGTAGCGAGGATCAGGTTGCATGTCGTGGTTCCGTCACCACGTAAAAAGGCGGAAAAACTCACAAACGCCAACAACGAACTGGCACTCGCTGCTTAATTAACTAAGCAGCCGCTGCCCTGAAATTGTCTGTGTTTCAGGTAACGGCGTCATTCAGCAGGCTGGTTCCGGGGAGTCTCCCCTGGCTCCGGGGCAAGACATAAGGGGATGGAATTCCGGGACGCCCGCCTTCCGGCAGCCCGGGATTTGAGATGCAATAGGAAGGATACACATGTAGAAGCCTGAGAGTAGCGCTTTCGGACGCGGGTTCAATTCCCGCCGCCTCCACCATTACAGTCGGGTATGCTGATGGCATCCCGTTGCGTGATCTGACAGAGTATTCCAAAAATCTGACGATTAGCGGTACACTAAGGAAGCAAATAACAATAATTTGTTCATAAAGTCGGTTTTTCCGACGGGGAAAGAGAGGATATGTGCGGGTAAAAAAGACGGCAGGTGCGTTCCTGTGCATAATGGTATGCATGGCGCTCACCCTCTCTGCCCAAACCAAGCACGATGTCCTTCTCAAATTCAGCCTGCAGGAAGGCTTGTTGCGGATTGTGCTTGAGACGAATGAAACCTTTGTGAACAGGGCAAAGATCACTACGTCCGCTTCGGATATCAAGATAGATTTTCCCGAACCTTTTCAGCTGTCCTCCGAAAAAACGCTTCCCTTTGAAATCACCGCGTCCGATCGTTCCCTTGCGGTTTCCCTCAAAGAAAGGAGCGAAATAAAATTCTTCCGGCTTGCGTCGCCTTCGCGGCTGGTGTTCGATATTCAGAAAAAAGAACCTGCTCCGGAAAAACTGCCTCCTCAGCAGCATGAAAAGAAACCTGAGCAGCAGCCGGAAAAACAGACAGCCCAGATTCTTCCCAAGGTTTTTGTGATCGACGCCGGACACGGCGGCTATGATTTCGGGATAACGTCCGGTGCGGTCAGCGAAAAGGAGATCAACCTCAGCCTTGCAAAGGACCTCGGCGCCGCCCTTGCCAAGAAAGGCAAAAGGGTGCTGTATGTCAGGAAGGTCGACCAGTATGCAACAATTGCCGACCGTATCTCGATGGGTAACCAGAAAAACACGGATGTCTTTATCAGCCTGCATGCTTCATCATCAGGGAGCTTTGTGATCTACAGCCCGAAATTCGAAGAACAGGAATCAAATGACGTCCTTGACACCTACAGCCTCTCCCTGAGACAAAAGAAATACACAGGAAAGAGCAAAGCCCTGGCCGACAGCATCGAAAAAGCGATAACGGCAGATTTCAAGGAACAGGTCATACGAAGGGAAATGCCGCTTCCCGTCCTGAACTCAATCGGTGCAGCCGCCGTCCTCGTCGAATACCCTTCGCCAAAAATGGCAACCTATGACCAGCCGACAAGGTCCAGACTGACAACCGCACTCATGAACGGCCTTACCGCATATGGACAATAAACGTATCTTTATCCGCATAGCAACGAATATCTCCCGCAGACGCTTCTCTCGTCACTCTCTGCGATTGGCTGCCGGCTACATGACCGTCCTGGAGCATATGGCATGAATATCAACAAAACGACCCGCCTGATTCTCCTGGTTCTGCTGTTCGTGTCCGGCGTCGTCGGCGGATATTTCTATTTTGCGAAGATTATTCCCGGGGAAAAGGCATCCGAGGGATTGCCCGGTTCCTCAGCCGGTCATGAAGAGCTTTTTTCACTCAGGCTATATTATCCGGTCGAAAATCACCTCCAGACCGAGGAACGGAGGATCCCGAGGAAAACAGGGCAGATCACAATCGCCGAAGCCGTGGTGCTCGAATACCTTCAGGGACCATCAGCCGGAACTCCTTCGTATATGCCGAAGGACGTGAAGATTCTCGGCATCTATAAGGGGGCGGACAGAATACTTTACATCAATCTCTCGGACGAGTTCCGCAGGAATTTTCAGGGAGACGCAATAGCAGAATTTCTTCTCCTGAAAGGCCTGTATGAAAGCCTGATTTCAAATGTCGAGAACATCCAAGATGTAAAAGTCCTTCTTGAAGGGAAGGAAGTCGAGACACTCGGAGGGCATCTCTATCTCCTGTATCCCCTGAAGGATATTGTTTCATATGAGTATTGATACGAGGAACAGGCCGATCGGTGTCTTTGATTCCGGGATAGGAGGGCTGACGGTTCTGAAGGAACTCCTGAGGGAACTTCCGGATGAAAACACCATTTATCTTGGAGATACCGCGCGCGTTCCTTACGGTATCAGGTCAGCCGAGACGGTCATCAGGTACTCATTCGAAAACACGAGGTTCCTCTGCGCAAAGGATATCAAGCTCCTGGTCATCGCATGCAACACCGCTTCCTCCGTAAGCCTTAGTGCGGTAAAAGGCAGCGTGTCCATTCCTGTAACAGGGGTTATCGAACCAGGGGCGAAGGCAGCTGCCGGGGCTACAAGGAACAAAAAGGTCGGCGTAATCGGAACCGAGGCGACAATAAGGAGCAGCGCTTACACAAAAGCAATCAATGCCATTGATGAGAGCATTGAAGTCTTCGGGCTTGCATGCCCGTTGTTTGTTCCTTTGGTCGAGGAAGGCTGGACCGAGGGACAGATAGCTACCATGATCGCCAGACAGTATCTTCACGGGATCAGAGATAAGGGGATAGACACGGTGGTGCTCGGATGCACACATTATCCTCTTCTGAAACAGGTAATTGCTGATGTCATGGGTGATGGTGTTACCCTCATCGATTCTGCGGTTGAGACCTCACGGGAGATCAGGCTGATCCTTGATGCACTCGGATTGAGAAAAGACGGCGCGGGCACTCCTTCACGGGAATTTTTTGTCACGGACTCCGCGGACAGGTTTCTCAAGGTGGGAGAGAAATTCCTTGGCCGGAAAATAGAGAACATAGCGCAGGTTGCAGTCGGAATTTAACCGAATTAATGACAAAACGGCACCTGATGTCCTTTCAGCAAACGAGTGTTCCCGCTCTGTCATTCAGGGCACAGTGGGGCATATTGGGGAGAAACATCATGTCACTGTTCCCCGATATGACCGGATAAAGAATCGTCCGGAAACACCACCAGAATTGACATTGGATAACTGACATTCACGCATATGGAGGATAGATGAGGATTGACGGAAGGAAAAACAACGAGATTAGGGATGTAAAAATCCAGAGAAATTTTCTGGAAAATGCAGAAGGTTCTGTATTGATCTCCATGGGAAACACACGGGTCATCTGCACTGCATCGATTGAGGAGAGGGTGCCTCCTTTTCTCAAGGACCAGAAACGGGGATGGATAACTGCAGAGTACTCGATGCTGCCGAGAGCCACACCCACAAGATCCATGAGGGAATCCTTCACCGGAAGAATAAGCGGCAGGACCCATGAAATACAGAGGCTGATCGGCAGGGCGCTCAGATCAGTGGTAAACCTTTCAGGGTTCGGGGAAAGAACAATATGGATAGACTGTGATGTGCTTCGGGCTGACGGGGGGACCAGGACAGCAGCGATCACCGGCGCGTTCATCTGCATGTCCGATGCATTGGAATATGCCTTCAGAAACGGGCTTATCGAAAATATTCCGATAACCGACTATCTCGCTGCCATCAGTGTCGGGATCGTCAATAATGAGCCGATGATCGACTTATGCTATGCAGAAGATTCTTCTGCAGAGGTAGATATGAACATCGTAATGACAGGGAACGGTCAGTTTGTCGAAATACAGGGAACTGCCGAAGGAAGTCCTTTTTCGAGGGAATCTCTCGAAAGCCTGCTTAAACTTGCAGAGGAAGGCATCAATACCCTGATAAATCTCCAGAAAACGCTCTTGCAGGAAAACACTATCGGCTTCTAAAAAAGCTGTTCACATGTGCTAAAATATAACCTGAAGGTTTTTTTATTTCCCCCCTCAGTGTGAAGGGTCAGAAAAAGAAGGAATACGTGTAGAACAATTTTTCAGAGGTGAATGCATTGAACACATACAGGAGTTTATTTGTCTGGCTGCTGATCGGCGTCATGATGATTCTCATGTTCAACCTCCTCAGTACGCCCAAGAAAGCAGAACAGGAAATGATATTTTCCGAATTCATGACCAGGCTCGAGGCCGGGGAAGTGGTTGACGTAACCATGAAGGGCAGCGTCATAACCGGTCAGTTAAAAGATGGCAAGCAGTTCAAGACATATGCCGCAGAGTTCCCTGACCTTGTGAAGACCCTGCGCTCGAACAATGTGAAGATATCGGTAAAACCGGAAGACCAGAATCCCTGGTACTGGAACCTCTTCTTCTCCTGGGGACCTATCATCTTCCTTGTTGCGATCTGGATCTTCTTTATGCGCCAGATGCAGACAGGCGGGAATAAAGCCCTTTCATTCGGAAAAGCAAAGGCAAAACTCGTATCCGAGAAATCCGTGAAGATAACCTTTGCCGACGTCGCCGGCATAGAAGAGGCAAAGGCTGAAGTACAGGAAATTATCGATTTTCTCAAGGATCCCCAGAAGTTCCAGAAACTCGGCGGAAAAATCCCCAAAGGGGTTCTTCTGGTAGGCGCTCCCGGCACCGGCAAGACGCTGCTGGCAAGGGCTATCGCAGGAGAGGCAGGTGTCCCGTTTTTCTCAATATCCGGGTCCGACTTTGTGGAAATGTTTGTCGGCGTCGGTGCATCGCGTGTGAGGGACCTTTTCGACCAGGCGAAGAAAAACGCCCCCTGCATCATCTTTATCGATGAGATAGACGCGGTCGGCAGGCACAGGGGAGCAGGTCTTGGAGGGGGACATGACGAACGCGAGCAGACCCTGAATCAGCTTCTTGTTGAAATGGACGGGTTTGAGGCCAATCAGGGTGTTATTATCATTGCAGCCACAAACAGGCCTGATGTGCTCGATCCTGCGCTCTTGCGGCCGGGAAGGTTTGACCGGCAGGTAATTGTTCCTCCGCCTGATGTCAAAGGGAGGCTCGAGATACTCAAGGTGCATACCAGAAATATCCCTGTTGACGAAAAAGTCAGTCTCGATGAGATCGCAAGGGGGACACCCGGCTTCTCCGGGGCAGACCTTGAAAACCTTGTAAATGAAGCCGCCCTGCTCGCGGCCAGAAAGGCCAAAAACAAGGTGGAGAGGTCGGATTTCGAGGCGGCAAAGGACAAAGTACTGATGGGTGTTGAAAGAAGAAGCATGATTATCAGCGAAGAAGAGAAAAAGAACACCGCATACCATGAAGCCGGACATGCACTGGTCGCGAAGCTTACCCCAGGCACAGACCCGCTTCATAAGGTGAGCATCATTCCGAGAGGCAGGGCCTTGGGCGTGACACAGCAGCTTCCGATAGACGACAAATATACCTATTCAAAAGATTATCTTCTGAACGCCCTGATGGTGCTTCTCGGCGGGAGGGCCGCAGAAGAGATCGCACTGAACCACATGACCACAGGTGCAGGCAATGACCTTGAGCGCGCGACGAATCTCGCACGCAAGATGGTCACTGAATGGGGCATGTCCGAAAAACTTGGCCCCCTGACCTTCGGCAAAAAAGACGAGCAGATATTCCTTGGACGGGAGATTGCACAGCACAAAGACTACAGTGAGAAAACTGCGGTCGAAATAGATGAAGAAGTCAAGAGAATCGTGACTGACGCATACAATTCAGCCAAAAGCCTCCTTACAAAACAGCGGGACCTTCTCGAACTGTTCGCAAAGACCCTTCTCGAAAAAGAGACCATGGACATTACCGAGATAGACGCCCTAATTCATGATATGCAGTCAGGGAGCGCTGTTCAGGCATAGGCACGACCGGAACCTGAAAAAAACGACGACTCCCAGCAGCGCGTTCTGACAGTCCTTTCTTTCCTAAAGCAACAGGGAGTATACCAACCCAACCACCGCACATGCGCCAATAACTGAGACAATGCCTGCCTTGTACCTGAATAGCGCAATAAACGCTGCTATTCCAATTAAGGCGGCAAACCACTCGAACCTTGCATCAAAACCATGAGGCCACAGCACATGATAGGCAAAAAAAACGGCCAGATTGATCACGACACCAGCCACCGCAGCCGTAATACCGGTTAAGGGCGAGGTAAATCTGACTTCATGTCTCGTTGCCTCAACTGCCGGACCGCCCACCAGAATAAACAGAAACGACGGCAAAAATGTAAAAAATGTGGCAACACCCGCGCCTGCTGCGCCTGCCAATGGCAGCATCTCAGGCCCAAAAAGCTCCTTGGTCCAGCCGCCCACAAAACCCACAAAGGCAACAACCATGATCAGCGGACCAGGCGTGGTTTCGCCCAGCGCAAGTCCGTCAATCATCTGTGGACCGCTCAACCAGGCATAGTGCTCAACACCTCCCTGATACACATAGGGCAGAACTGCATACGCACCCCCAAACGTGACGAGTGCAGCCTTGGTAAAAAACCAGCCCATTTGTGTGAGCGTACCTTCCCATCCTCCTGCCATGTAAAGCATACCCATGACACTGCTCCAGATAAGAAAACCTATCAACGCGAATACAATGACCCGGCTCCATTTGAAGCGGGCATGGGGGGGAACAGGGGTATCGTCATCAATGAGCGCAGGACCAAAGTCCTTGCGTGATTCTGCATGATGCCCAACCGCCCTGAATTTATTGGGTATAAAGTGCGAACCGGCATAACCGAGAATGCCTGCCATCAGCACGATATAGGGAAAAGGCACGTTGAAGGCAAAAATCGCGATGAACGCAAGGATAGCGATGGCACGAAGCATATTGTTTTTCAACACGCGCGAGCCAATGCGGTAGGCCGCAAAGACCACAATAGCCGTCACCGCAGGTTTTATCCCGTATAAAACACCCGCTACCGCCGGCATGTCACCGTATGCAAGATAAATCCATGTTAAGGCCATCAGCATGAATAATGAAGGAAGCACAAACATAACGCCGGCAACAATGCCCCCCCTCACGCCGTGCATAAGCCAGCCAATATAGGTCGCCAGCTGTTGCGCTTCAGGCCCCGGCAGCACCATCGTATAATTGAGCGCATGCAGAAAACGATGCTCGGAAATCCATCTCCGTTTCTCGACCAACTCCTGATGCATCATGCTTATCTGACCTGCCGGTCCGCCAAAACCGGTAAGACCCAGCTTGAGCCAATAGCTAAATGCTTCCGAAAACGATACCACTTTTTGCTGATCCATTTTTTTTATTAGGGACAACCCCCAATTTTATTTCTTTCTTGGTCTTCCTCTTTGCTCTGGCTTCAATTTGCGATGTAATATCTCTTCTAACATATCCACAAATTTCGTTCCGCCAAACGGTCTGCCAGACGATGTCGCTTTCCTTATCTTCTTCTGGAATGTTTCTTCAAGTATCATTTTTGCATATTCATTTTGTTCTTCATCTCTTAACCATTTATGAAGTGCTAAGGTATTGTCAGTTCTTCCATTTATATGCTCTTGAGCGCTTGACCATCTCCACTCTTCAGGATGTTTCACAATCTGCGCTCTCACCGGGTTCATCTCTATATACTTGACTACAGCCCACAAATATTCCTCCTTTTCCACAGGACATGAAAAATAGCGATTCTGCCACAGTCTGCCACTTCGGTTATATTTGGCATTGAAATGCTGTGCATACAAAAAAGTCACGCCATGTAAACATTTCCCTAATCCTTCTGCACTGACTGGAGTTAGCAAAAGATGGAAATGGTTGTCCATCAGACAATATGCCCATACCCCAGATTGAGTTCTTTTTGTCCATTGATCGAGCAATCTAAGAAAATAGAGATAATCTTCAGAATCAATAAAGATTTCTGACCTATTCGTCCCCCTTTGGGTAATATGATGCGGATATTGTGGAACTACAATCCGTGCTATCCTTGGCATAGTGAATGATAGTAGAAATATGGAGTTATTTCAATAAAAATTAGGGGGTTGTCCCTATTATTTACGGATAAAATGATACAATAGACCATGAAAGTTAAATGGAAAAATTTCTGTCTCGACTTCTCACAGAGAACACATATCATGGGCGTCCTGAATGTCACTCCGGATTCCTTCTCTGACGGCGGACGCTATTTTGATGAATCCTCCGCAACAGCACATGCGCTCCGGATGGCCCGGGAAGGCGCCGATGTCCTTGATATCGGTGGAGAATCCTCAAGGCCCGGCGCAGAACCGCTGCCCCTTGAAGAGGAATTGAAGCGAACAATCCCTGTTATTGCACGCATTGTAAAAGAGATCAGCATCCCGATATCCATTGATACCTACAAGGCAGAGGTAGCGCAGAAAGCGCTCGATGCAGGCGCCTCGATAGTGAACGATATAAGCGGACTGCGGTTTGATCCTGAAATGGCCCGGATCGTCGCCCGCTATGAAGTCCCTGTTGTCATCATGCACATGAAGGGCACCCCAAGGGATATGCAGAAGAATCCTGTGTACGATGATCTGATTCAGGAGATACTCGACTATCTAAGGAAAGGCATAAGGACAGCAGAGGAATCGGGCATAGCAGAGGACAGGATCATCATAGATCCGGGAATCGGTTTTGGAAAGACGTTTGCACATAACCTTCAGATTATTCATAAGCTCCATGAATTCACTCTTTTGGGGAAACCGGTGCTCATCGGTCCGTCCAAAAAGGCGTTTATCGGGAAGGTCCTTGGAGATGTGCCTCCCGACGAACGGCTTGAGGGCACGGCCGCAGCAGTGGCCATATCCGTCATGAACGGAGCCAGCCTTGTCCGTGTCCATGAGGTGAGGGAAATGGCAAGGGTGGTGAAGGTAGCCGATGCGATCAGAAGGATGAAAATACATGATGCATAAAGTTGTCGCTACTGTTTCTGTGTTCCCTTTGGAGAGCGGGGGAAAAATATGAAGCTGCTCCTTTTCTATGCCCACACCTGGTGGTTCAAAACCGCATCCAAAGGTCTTGCCCACGTACCGGATGCTGATTTGGAAGCCTCACTGGACAATACTGTGGTGGTGTTCTTCCATGCCGAGCAAGAGGATGAGGAAAAAGGCAAGGGACTTCTTGACAAGCTGATAAAGAACATTAAGTGGCTTGCCGGGAAATTCGTCACAAAAAATGTCGTCATCCATTCATTCAACCACCTGTCAACGAGCAAGGCGTCGTCTGAATTTTCCGAACAGATGATCAAGCAGGCTGCAGACAGGTTGCAGCACGCGGGGTATACGGTCATGTGTACTCCGTTCGGGTATTTCAACCAGTTTAAAATACACGTCAGCGGAGAAAGCCTTGCAAAGGTGTTCAAGGAGTTATAAATGGGAAAGGAGAAACGCATGGAGATCAGGATCGAAAAACCCTCGGAACAACTGCTCGAAAGCCGCAAGGTGAAGGCATGGCCTGTGTGGGAAAAAGAGGTATCGCGCTTTGACTGGCATTACGATGCGATAGAGGAATGCTATTTCCTCGAGGGCAAGGTCACGGTTGAGACAAAAGACGGGGAAAAAGTCGAAATCGGGAAGGGAGATTTCGTGACATTTCCGAAAGGGCTCTCATGTGTATGGGATATCAGGGAGCCGGTAAGGAAGCATTACAATTTCAGATGATGCATGTCTGATGCATGCATGCAGGTCGTTATTAATGCTGCTGTTGAACCAGATCACGGTAGAACTGCAGCGTCTTTTCCGCGACGGTCTTCCAGCTGAACAGGGCAATAACCCGTGCCCTTGCCTTAATGCCCATGCTTCTCATCGTGTCAGGTGACGCAAGCAGGCTTTGTATCGCTTCCGCAAGATGCTCCGCGTATCGCTTCGGGTCCCGGGGTTCGGGATTATCCGGTCCCATCGGTGCAAACGGGACTGTCAGCCCCGTTTCCCCGCTGACGACCACCTCGCGGATGCCGCCAACAGCAGCGGCTACTACAGGTGTTTCACAGGCCATGGCTTCGGCATTAATCAGTCCGAATGGTTCGTAGATGGAAGGACAGACAAACACTGCCGCGTGGGTATAGAGGGTGATAAGATCGTCTCTCGGAACAAAGCGGTCCACCCAAATGATCTCATGAGCCGTCTCTGTCTGTGCCTGCCTTACCCTTCCGGTCATCTCCTGTGCGATTTCACCGGTATCAGGGTCCGCAGCAACCAGCACGACCTGCGCAGAGGGAGCAACGTAGCGTACCGCATTGAGAAGGTGAAAGAGACCCTTCTGTCTCGTAATTCTTCCTACAAAGAGAATAAACGGTTTGTCAGGTTTGATATGGTACCGTGACAGTATCGCATGGTTTGGCCTCGGTCTGTACTGCTGCACATCTATGCCGTTCGGGATTGTGCGTATTTTTGCAAAGGGGATACCGTAGAGGTCGTGAATTGCCGTCCTCATCGACTCTGAAACAGCAATAATGCCGTCTGCGTTTTCAAGCGCTGTCCTCTCCATCCAGGTGCTTGCCTTGTATGCGGCGCCAAGCTGTTCTTCTTTCCAGGGTCTCTGGGGCTCAAGGGAATGCACGGTAATCACGAGGGGGACCCGGAACATCTGCTTTACAAGACATCCGGCAAGATGTGTATACCAGGTATGACAATGGACAATATCCGTTCCTGATACCGCGCCGACCATCATGATATTCCTGCAGAGGGTATCCAGCAGTTTTCTGTGCCTGCCGCCGGGGAAGGGAAAATCTCCGTTCAGGTGCATGCCTTCGACCGATACATTCCCTTTATGCACTTTCTGGTCACCGAAACAGAGAACCGAGATATCGTTGCCGGCGCCGTTCAGGGAAGACAATTCACGGGTGAGGTATTCCACATGCACCCCTGCCCCGCCGTATATGCGGGGAGGATATTCATTCGTGAAAAGCGTAATCTTCATCGTCTTTTTCTGTCAGAAGAACTCTCAGTGTTTCGCCTTTCCCAGCACCAGCGTCCAGTACATCCTCAGGGTTTTGCTTTTTGCATATGCAGCCCCTGCCTCGGCAAACGCCGGGGTCATGATGTTTTTGCAATGCATCTCGGACTTCAGCCATGCACGTAACGCCTCATCCGGAGACCGGTACCCCTGACCGACATTCTCTCCGTACGATGTCCACCGGTAGCCCGCTTTTGCAAGTCTTTCTTCCGGATCGCTATTGTCAGAGCCCCTGTGGCTCAGGAAGCCATTCCTTGCCATGTCCAGAGAATGTGCGAGGGATGCCTGTCCAAGCCTGTCATTCCAGGTTACCGGCTTGGCAGGCTTATAGTAGGTAGTGCCGCACATCCTTCCTTTCGCGCGAGCCTGGTTTAGATGCCCGATGATATCCTTCACGTAGGCATCGTCCCCCGTGTCCCACCATGAAGACGAGATCAGGCTGCCACCGCACCCGCAGCAGAGGGCGATAATGCCTATAAGAATAATTTTTCTTACTCTGGTCATTGAAAAAATCTTTTCATTATAAATGACCCCGGCAATCAGGTCAATTTTTTCAGGCATGTGATGAGGTGAACTGACCGGAAGAAGTCCTCGGAATCGGGCGCACTCCCTCTGCCCAGCAGATGGCAGTCCTGCAGAGGGAACTCACTCTTTACGGGTGCAGGGAATGCGAAATAGAACCCGGCTACGGGCCGTTTCTCCCTTCAGAATCAGGGTGTCTGCAGATAATTTTCGATTGTCTCTGCCGTGCTGTCAAGCATTGATGCTGTTGACCGGTCTGAATCCCTGGATTCCCTGCTGACTGCAGACTCATAGGCTCTGTAACCCTTGAATGTCGTGTTTACCGTAATGGTGCCCTGTAAACCATATTCATAGACATACAGGTACATCTTCATCTTTATTTTTCCCGTGATCCTGGTCGACTGCTTGTTCTCCGAACCGGTGAACGAGAGACTGACGATATCGACATCAACATCTGCCCCGAGTATCTCTCCCAGCGCTTCCTCGAAATAGCTTTCCATGTCATCAGGATCGAGCAAAACGGTAAATTTTCTTGCCTTCTGGCTCCATGACCCTTCCATATCGATCATCTCGAATGTGCCGTCATCATGGAAAACGAATTCATCTTCAAAATATGTGGTTTCCTTTTCGGTCCCGTATCCCTTAATAGTAACCTTTGCCGTTGTTTTGCCTTCCACATCCCATGCGCCTTCGACCAGTGCCCATGCCTGACTGCAGAAAAGAACTATTATTAAGACAAGGCTGAGTATCAGTGGAACATATTTCCTGTACATATCTCCTCCTTTGAGAAGAAAACGTTCGAAAGATTAAAATAAAATTTTTCGGATAGCGATTGAGAAACAGCTGAGACCCCTGTCATTCTATCCATCCCCCTGTCCACTCCCATATGGAAGCACAGCCCCGAATGGGGTGTCAAGGAGAAAACAACAGGTTTGCCCAGTGGGCTATTTTTTGAACATATCCCGGAGCTTAGCCCTCATTTTGAGAAAAAGGGAGAACTGCCGTGAACAGAAAAGCAGTCTGGACAGGGTTATCTCCGGAGGGGCTTCCGTGCTCACTTCAAGATTATTTGCATGCACGATCGATTCGGGTTCCGGATGCACTGGGAGAGAGCCGACCTTCTCGACGCATTTGCATATCGGATGGAATTTTCCTTTCAGAATATACGCCCTGACCTCCTGCTGCACACGGCCGTTCCAGATTTCCTGAAAGGTCTGCACTGACAGATCACCGACCGAATCCACCTGATAACAGCAATTCCTGATCTTTGTTCCGTCCTCTATCCACATCTTCATCCAGGGGAGCGTGCAGAAAGGTTGTTCATTCTTCAATCGTTCCCGGATAAAATCCCTGAGCTGGTCTTTTTTGACAATCGTTTCCATGATCAGCTGAAAAATTCATTCTCCCTGGTATATTCTGTTTCGAAAATCACCCTGTGCGCTTCCGCGATCTGCATACATCTCTCCCTGACGCGCTTGAAATCCTCATACAGGTCTCTGTGTTCGAGTATGGCCTGTTCAGCGTATCTGAAATGAAACCCGTTCCGCGTATGATCTCTGTAATCATTCTCGTAACTCTGCTTTCTCATATGCCATGTCTTGAAATTCCTGATGCCGATTTTTATGCCGTTTTCGATGAACTGCGGCAGTTCCCGGTAGTTCTCCTTCATGATCACAAACAGCAGCATGATCCTGGTATCCTTCTGCTGTTCCTGAAACCTTTTTACAAGATATGCGACATTCCCGAGGGTTTTTTCGAGCGTATAGCTGCCGTGCCCCCTGATTTTCCGATATGTCCCTTCTGTGCCGGCGTCGATGCTGAGACCGATATCCTTCACGTTGTGGGGTATCAGTTTTTCCACGTTTTCTTTGTCCAGCAATTGTCCATTCGAAAAAAAACTGAAAGGAATACGGGGGTCAAAATGCTCAAGAAAATAAAAAAAAGACTTTGACAGCAACAATTCTCCCAGCCCGCAAAAGAAGATATGGTGCACATTGAGAAACAGGTCCCTGTTTTCCTCCATTATCCTGCTGTCCAGATGTCTCATCGGCCGGTAGCCGTTATCTCCGGCTATGGATTTCAGGGCACACATAGGGCAGGGTGGCCATATATTGCATCCCCTGAAGAGCTCGACTTCCAGCGTGAGAGGATATTTCTCGCACACAGGGGAAAACTTGTATGCAGGATGCGACGCAACATTGGAATTATTCACTCTTTTTCCTCACTCATCGTCCTCCTGCAACGGTACTTGCTTCACAACAGATATTGTGTTTCATGTCAAATATCACAGCTCCGGCATGCTGACAATCCGCGTTCATGGCTTGTAGTACATAAGCTGCCTTGCAAATGGCGAAACACGCCGGATCATTTCATGCATCTGCTCTTCTCCCATCGGCGTGAAACGCGATGCAAACCGGACATTTTCCTCAAGCTGCGCGGTGCTGTCACAACCGATGACTGCGGCAGCTATTGGCTGTGACAGGGCAAAATGCAGGAAAGGCTCCATGCTCTCTACCCACGGCAGTTTTGCGGCAAATCCCCTGAAATAGACCTTCATTCCCACTATGCCCATCCCCTTATCCTGTGCGAGGGGAATTACCTGCTCAAGGAAACTGCGGTATGAGGGCTCTGCAGGATTAACCGGCAGCAGCACGGTATCGAAATCAAAAAGCCTGATGCACTGCTGTAAGATAAGGGGATCATGATGTCCTGTTACCCCGATGAAGCGTGTCTGCCCCTTTTCTCTGGCTTTGCGGAATGCTTCAAGCGCACCGTCCGGACCGAATATCTCGCCGATATCCTGCTGAGTCCTGACGTCGTGCACCTGCCAGAGATCCAGATGGTCTGTCTTCATAGTACGCAAGGTTTCCTGCAGGTGCTCCTGCGCACCCTTTTTGTCCCGTGCATGGGATTTACTCGTCAGGAATATCTCCTGTCTCCGCTCTTTCAATGCTTTGCCGTAGTACGACTCGCTTCCGGAATAGGCCCGTGCCGACTCAAAATAATTGATGCCGAGGTCCAGCGCGCGATTGATCAATGTATAGGCTTCCCTGTCATATCCGTATGTCCTCAGAACCCCTTCACCTCCGAGGCCGAGGATCGTCACCTGAACGCCGGTTTTTCCGAGCTGTCTCTTCGGAATGCTCACTGGCCTATGTCCGTTTCCCTTCCCATTACATTTCAACTGTTGTTGCGGGCACCTGCGCTCTCAGCAATCTGCAGTGAGTCTCCGCAAAAGGTTGCCCGGCTATCTTTTCGCACGCCATTCCCGATAGTGGTCAATTTCCTTTTTGAGTGAATTGAGCACGAACAGCACAATGGCTGCATCATCGGCAAACCCTACCGCACCCAGAAAGTCCGGGACAGTATCAAGCGGAGAGAGAAAGTAGAGGAGTGCGGCAATCGCAAACAGAAGGGTTTTTTTCGAAACCCCTGCATATTCACCAGAACTCCAGTCTCTGACAAGTCCTGCCAGTATCTGAAGGTCCCCCCTGAAACCCCTGATCAATCCTTCTTTGCGCGTTGCATACTCTTTCACCGCAGCAAGGAACCGCGAGCGGCTGTGAGGGTCCTGCAGATAGCCCCTCGCAAGGGTCAGAAATCTTTGAAATCCTTTTGGTCTTCGCATATTTATGCCGGGAGTTGAACGTCTCTGCTGACGCAGGAAACATCACGTATTGATAGGGAATAAAACGCGCAGATCGCCGGCCCGTTCTCTCTTTATTGCATCTTATACCCGAGCGGCATCACATACAGCGGCACCATGTCCTTTGACAAACCGAGCGATTTTCTGATTTCCGCTTCCTTTATCCCTGCCACAAGGCAGGTGCCGATGCCGCGTGCCGCAGACATGAGATAGACGTTCTGGGCGATTGTCCCTGCGGTAGCGTGTGCCCAGTTGAGTTTATTCTCTTTTGAGGAAAACATGCCGGGAATCTTTTCCATGTCCGCAACAAATATGAGTATGTGCGACGCCTTTGCTACAAATCCCTGCCCTGACATGTTCCCCTTCACATTCGCGGAGAGGATTGATTTCAGCTGGTGGTGCGGGGCATCATACAGATAACTCCCGGCATCAGTCACGATATATATATCGATGTAGTCCTCTCCGTACGCAGACGGTGCCGTTCGCTTGCCGTTTGGCCTGTTCACCCCATTTGCAGCCCAGAGGATTGCGGAAAGATCTTCCGGAGAGAGTGAAACGGACGTATATTCCCTCACGCTTTGTCTCTTTTCAAGGGCAGAAACGAGGTCTGTTGTTGCAGTCGGGGGATATTTCGGGAGTTCGATGTCTTTCCCGGATGCAAACACTGAAGCCACAAGGAACACAACAGACAGGCAAGTAAGGAAAAAAATGTTCTGCTTCATCTTCCGCCTCCTTTTTTCAGTATTATATTACATCAGGGAAGAAAAGAAAAAAGCATGGGTTCATCGATTGAGAATATCAGAAAAGATCTGCACACGCTGGGCAACCCTGACAAGGCAAAGATACTGACACGGTTTTTCAAAACCGGCAGGGGCGAATACGGCGAGGGTGATGTCTTTCTCGGGATCACTGTCCCGGAACAGCGCAGGATTGCAAAAAAATACCCCGGACTCTCTCTCAATGACCTCCGGCAGCTGCTTGCAAGCAGGATACATGAACACCGGATGATCAGCCTGCTTATCCTGATCGCGAGATACAGGAAGGCGGACGAAATAGGCAGGAAGGAGATCTTTGATTTTTATCTGGACAATATCGCACGTATTAACAACTGGGACCTGGTGGATCTTTCAGCCCCGCATATCGTGGGGGATTACCTGCTTCGCGGGGACAGATCGCTGCTCTACCGCCTGGCACATTCCCGGAGCCTCTGGGAAAGAAGAATTGCGATCATGGCAACCTTCGCGTTTATCAGAAAAAATCAGTTTGAAGATACATTCAGTCTTGCCCGTATGCTCCTGCAGGACAGGCATGACCTGATTCACAAGGCAGTGGGATGGATGCTCAGGGAGATCGGGAAGAGAGACCGGGAAGCAGAAGAACAGTTCCTGAGAAGGCATTGCCGGGAAATGCCGAGAACCATGCTCAGGTATGCAATCGAGAGGTTTGATGCAGAGAAGAGACAATCCTACCTGAAAAACCTTTCTACCGCCCCGGGATAACTCTTCTGATTTACCGGGTTGCCTGGATCGTCTTCAGCAACCGTCCCACATCGTATTCCTGCAGTTTTAGCCGTTCAAGTATTCCGCGGTACAGAGATTCATCCATGCGGGGAGTCCGGCTCAGAATCCAGAGATATTTTCTTTCAGGATGGCCTACGACCGCATACTCATAGTCATGCCCGATGTCGATAATCCAGTATGGACCATAGAACGGCCAGAAAAAGGTGACCTTGAGTTTCGCATTCGTCTTCTGATCAACAACGGTCGCCTTCCCCTTCGCATATACCACCGGACCGTCAAGGGTGTGTTTCCGGCACTGATTGAGCACATCTATCCTGCCGTCTTTCCGGAGAGTGTAGGTAGCAGTGCTTGCCACGCACCCCTCCTGAAAGCTGTTCGGATAACGCGCAATCTCGTACCACACTCCGGTATATCTCTGCAAATCGATATGGGACACAACCTTCAGAGTGGATGCCGTGCGGGTACCACAGGACAGAAGGCACACACATGAAAGCACTGCAAGCAGAAAAGCCCCCATCTGTTTCATCATGCAGTTACTCCACCACAATCTTCACCTCATCAGAAAACAGGATCCTTCCCGAAGGTCTCTGGAAGAACCCCGCGGTATCTGCGTTTTCTGTGCCGTAAAGAAAGGCTGCGGTCAGGCTGTACGTGCCGGGAAAATCGGGTGCCCTGAGAGTGAACGCCACGGTGCCTGCGGGAAAAACCCCGCTTTCGCGATCCATCTTCTGGTCAAGCACCTGAACATGGTTCATGTTTCGTTTTGTACCACTCACCCGCCGTTCAAGCCACGTCTTCTGGATATGTCCTTCCTGTTCTTCAACGATGGGCTCGCCGACAATACTCCATCCGTCCGCTGTAACAGGTCGTGCCTGATAGCGCAGGGGTTTGTCTACCAGCATGATACCGACTGCAGGGCCATTGCCGCCTTTAAAACGTACCGTTGCCAGTATCTCGGTGTTTTTTTTCACCCTTGAAGGAACATTTATCGTTACAGATGCGAGTGCGTCAATCTGCTGTGCATCCCGGATGATCTTTTCCTTCCTGTCTTTGGTCAGCTCAAGATAGGGAGAAGGTGGCAGTTCCGCGCGGATCAGGGCATAGTGCTTGTGCGCTGCAGTCTCTTTTGCGGACATCTGATCGGGCAATTCAGGCATATAGGTAGCTTTGGCAACAGCATGGCAGGATGCGCAAGAGGGGGTTGCATCGGTCACATAGAGCGGTGTTCCATTCGGGTAACCATACACAGTGCCTGCCGTTGTCAGCAATACGACTCCTGCGAAAAAAAGCAATCTTTTCATGGCCTTTCTCCTTTACAGGATCTCTTTTACACACATTATAGAACATCCGCAACATTCTGCAACCGGTCAAGAAAGGTGAAGCGTGTCATCACGGATAACGCAGACGAGTATCATTCTTCTCAGGGAAACACAGGGCTTCGCAGTTATCCTCCCTGGACAGCTGTCTGCGGGAGTGTATCTTGTAAATAAGGTGAAAAACTGCGGAAGAAACAGAGACGGATGGGGAGAAACGTTATGTGGTGACTTTCACGGTCAATCTTTACTATAGTAATACTGTGCATTATCTCAGCTTACAGGAACTCGGCGCCCTCATCAAAACGACGATTCATTCCACCCTTTCTGATGAGTACTGGGTAACTGCGGAAATCGCACAACTGAACTGCCATTACCACTCCGGGCACTGCTATATCGAGCTGGTCGAAAAAACGGATGCATCCGTCACCGCCCAAATGAGGGCAACCATTTGGGCAAGGGACTACAAAAGAATTACCGCTGCCTTCCTTAATATGACCGGTCAGGAACTTCAGCCCGGCATGAAAGTGCTGGTGCTTGCCCGGGTAAATTTCCACGAGCTCTACGGATTATCCCTCAATATTAAAGATGTCGATCCACGCTACACACTGGGGGAAATGGCATTGAGGAGGAAACAGATACTGGAACAGCTCACCAGGGAGGGTATCATAGACATGAACCGAAAGGTGCATCTGCCCCCTGTGCTCCAGCGCATTGCGGTCGTCTCCTCGGTAACCGCTGCAGGGTACAGGGACTTCCTGAGCAGGCTCGAAAACAACCCTTACGGATACCAGTTCTCTCACAGGCTCTTCCAGGCATATGTCCAGGGCGAAAAGGCCGAGGAATCGATACTGCATGCCGTGAGGGAATGCCTGAGATTCAGGGACCGTTTTGATGCGATTGTGCTCATACGTGGAGGAGGGTCAATCATCGACCTTCACTGCTTTGACAGTTATCCTGTTGCAAAAGAAATCGCACTGTCTCCCCTTCCTGTCCTGACCGGCATAGGCCACGAAAAAGACGAGACGGTTGCCGACAGGGTTGCCAATATGAGGCTGATAACCCCCACCGCAGTGGCAGAGTTTCTCATATCGAGGGCAAAGCTCTTTGAGGACAATATCGATGCGCTGAAACATGCGCTGATAACCAGAACCCATGAACTTGTGCACAGGGAAAGACTCATTCTGAAAAGCCTCGCAGAAAATCTCTCGCAATGCTCCCGGCACTTTCTCCTGTCCATATCCGGCATACTGGGCAACAACATGCACGCGCTTCAGGCGCGCGCACTGTCAGCAATCAGGAATCCTTCGCTCAGACTCGCGGCGTTTGAAGGGAGACTGAAAAATGCGTCCGACAGCCTCTTCAAGACTATGTCCCGCACCTTAGTGGAACACGCCAGGGCGCTCAAGGTGCATCCGAAACACATGCTGACGATGCACACGCAGATGCTCGAAAAGCATGCGACAACAATACGGTTGCTGAACCCCCTGAATATCCTGAAGCGGGGGTACAGCCTGACCCTTCTGAACGGCAGGGTTTTGAAGGATATCAGTCATGTCAGCAAGGCTGATATAATAGACACAAGGTTATACAATGGAAGCATTGTCAGCATTGTAGAGGATATCAGGGAGGAGAAACAGAGTGAACAGGCAGAAAAAAATCACCTATTCACAGGCGATAGAGGAGCTTGAGGGAATAATTCAGGATATCGAGACGGAAAATATTGATGTGGATGCCCTCACCGAAAAGGTCCGGAGGGCTACCACTCTGATAAAGTTCTGTAAAAGGAACCTGAGAACAACCGAGGAAGAAGTGAAAAAGGTTCTTTCCGAAATCGAAGAAACGCCTGAATCTGAAGAGGCAGAAAACGAGCCCTTCTGATCAACCCCTGTATGCAGCGCATCGGGACTTGAAATCTGCGCGCATCGGCTGGGAAATCGTCATGCGGGTAACACCGGGTACGGAAACCCGGAAAAAGGAGAACACATGAATCTGAATATCTTTGCACTGAAAAAAAACGCGCTTGACTCTGAAAGCGGAGAAGCAATCCTCGGCTCTCAGGAAACCGGAAGTCATGCGTGCTACCTTATTTACGGGGTGTTAAAACCCGGGGAAAAAGGAAGAGTAGTGAAGCCCGGAAAAGGTCACGAGGAAATCATCCTCGCCATGAAGGGAGCACTGAATGTAAGCGGGCATTATTCCGGTTATCTGCAGGAAGGATCTGCATTCCATGTATCCGGAGAAGATACCTGCTACCTTGAGAACCCGGAGGATTCCGATGCGGTATATATTATTGCAGGGGGTCATTCGGGGTCCGGTCATCACTGAACCCGCGCGCAGTCACTGCCCGAACAGCGTGCGCAGGAAAAAATAGGCGCCTCCTGCCATGACTATGGCGGCCAGCACGATGAGCAGAATCCTCATGAGGGTGTATTCTTTTTTCTGACTCCTCTTTCCGGGTTTCCGTGTCCGGGGTCTGGCCGTTTTTTTCTGTCCGGTTCCCGATGATTTGCCCGGACTCCTCAGGGATCTCCTTTCCGATGCCTTCGGTTCACCGTTTCCGGATGTCTGCTGCTTTTTCCTGATTTCAAGAAATTCCGATATCTTGAAGTCCTTGTACTCAACCTCAAGTTCCGCGTCCGGTCTCGGCACCTTTTTTCCGCATCCCGCGCAGACATCTTTCCCTTTCAGTTCTTCACCACAGTAAGGACATTTCATTTGCTGGCTATTCCCTGGATTCATTTTTTCACCGGCTACAGCATTTTAATACCACTGCCGCGAAAATTCAATACAGGAATTTTTTCTGCGAGGAATTCTCTCAGCCGGATGATGAACCGGCTGCCGGATTTTCGGAATGATACGCAAAAAGTCAGTGTAATAGTATAATAACGTTAGGCAGCGCACATTCTGTACGATGATGGACAAACAGGATAAAATACAGATCACTTCAAGCCTCCACAAGGAAATATCTACGCAGGCGCTCATTGACGGCAAGAAGTTTCTTATCCTGACCGAGGAAATTGATCCCCGCAAGCACCATCTCACGACAAAAGTCTATCTTGGCGGAAAGATCCTGATGACAAGAGACGTGGAGTGCGCACATATCCTAAATGCGCCGGATGCGGAAAAAAGACTTGCGGAACTGATTCACCGGCAGCACAAAATACTCCTGGGAATGCTCAAGGCAGACCATGAACAGAAAGTGAAGAAACCTTCAGATTATCTTGATGAGATAAAAATCCTTCTCCAGAAAAAAAACCTCAAGAAAGCCCTTGATCTGCTTCTTGCCGCACTTGAGCAGTATCCTGATGAGCCTTTCCTCCTCTCCTACTATGGGTGCCTTGAAGCCATCATCAACAAAAATCATGCATATGGCATAGAAGTGTGCCTCAGTGCGATACGGATATGCGATGAGAAGATGCCCTTCGGTCACGAGATTTTCTATCCCACGTTTTACCTCAATCTTGGAAGGGCTTATCTTGCTGCCAGAAAGAAAAAGGAAGCGGTCGCCGCATTTCAGAAAGGCCTTACGTACGACAGGGAAAACAAGGATATTCTCTGGGAAATGAGAAAACTCGGCGTCCGGAAAAGACCACTTGTTCCGCATCTGAAAAGGGCAAACCTGATCAATAAATATATCGGTCTGATACTTCACAGGCTCGGGAAAAGCGGCCCCTGAAAAACCCGCCTTTTGCCGTTTCGACGACACCGTTTACTCGAAACTCACAAACCGCCGGGGGTCTATCTTTCGAGCAACTTTTGAAGGAAGAAACCCTGCAAATACTGTCGTCACAAAAAGGATAAAGGTCACCGCAGACAGAGAGAGAACAGGTACGCGGAAATGAATCTCCCATCCGAAGGAGATCTTGTTGACCACCTGAATCAGGATGAAACTCATTACAGGCCCGAGAAGCATCCCCAATACAATCCCGGCAACTCCCACAAGTCCGGCCGAGAGCATGAGATTCTGCTGTACCTGCGACCAGCTCCCTCCCAGATACCGCAGGATGCTGATCTCCCGTTTCCGCTCGAATACAAGGGCAAGAAGAGTGTTGATTACCCCTATCAGGGAAACAAGGATTGAGATGATTTCGATCGCATAGGTGATCGCAAAGCTCTTGTTGAAGATGTCCAGCACCTTATCCCTGAGTTCCTGATTGTTCATGATTTCAAGAGAGTATTCAGGCGACAGCCGCTCCCTTACCTTATGGATAAACCCGGCGACATCAGCATCTTTTTTCAGATATACGCTGATCTGCGTCGCATCGTCAATACCCCAGTACCTCTTCAGCCACTTCCGGTCGAGGTAAATAAACCCTGCGGTGGTTGCGTAACTCGAAAAGATATCGTTAATGGTAAACTGCACATTCCCTGACGGAGATTCCAGCGTAATCGGGTCGCCCTTCTTCAGTCCGTATTTAATGCTCAGGAACTGGGAAATTCCGGCAACCTGTTCCGGCCCCCCCATCTCGCTCAGCACTTTCTCATACGCCGGGTCAGAATATTTCCTGTGAAGGTATTCTCTCTTGATCCCCGTATCGGCAAACCCTGCCGTCACCTTTTTGCCGTTCAGTTCGAGCTGCATCCCCCTGAATTTATCGATACCTTCCACCTCAGGGAACCCCAGCACCGCCCGGATGACCTCATCGGACATCGGATAAAAGCAATAGTTCGCCGTGCAGGATGCGGGTTTGATATACACATCCGCGGTGATGTTCTTATGTATCCATCCCATGAGTGATCCCCTGAAGGAAAAAATGAGGGCTAATAACGCAATGATCAGGGCGCTGCTGATGGCTACGCTCATTAGGGCGACAGAAAACCGGTAGGTGCTGCCGTTCATGTCCCCGATCGTGATCACGCCGGATGCCCCGAAAATCTTTTCAAGGGGAATTCGCAGAATGCGGAGGATTATCCGAAGATACAGGGGGGAGGCAAGCGTGAATCCCATGATAATGAGGAGTATCCCTCCGTACGCGAGTGCAGGAAACTCAAACGGCGCAAACCTGTAGTCCAGATAGGAGATGCCGGTCCCGCCTGCAATGCAGGCAATTCCGGCAAGAGAAATTATCCCGTAATATCTCCTGTACCTGCTCTCAAAAGACCCTTCCCTCGCACTCTCGGTCGGCCTGATCTTCGAGGCTTCATAGGACGGGATGGAAGAGGCGAGGAGAGATACCAAGAGGCCCAGCATCAGGGCCATGAGTGCATCTTTTGCGGTAATCATGTAATCAGCCATCGATATGGTGCTGTACATCGTTGAGATGGTCTTTTCGACCGCGATGACTGAAAAATATGCCGCGAACTGTCCCAGAAGAATGCCGAGGAGTGATCCGACCAGTCCCAGCACCAGCCCATGGATGAGAAACAGCAACACCACCGTCCCCTTGCCTGCCCCGAGACCTCTCAGAATGCCTATCTCGGTCCTTCGTTTTACCACGGAAATGAACACCGCATTGTAGAGGAGAAATATTCCCACAAGGATGGCGATGAGGCTGACGAACTGGAGATTGTACCTGAAGGATGCGATCAGCGCCTTCTGGTTGCTGAAGATCTCCTCCTTCCTCTCGATGCGCAGATGCGGGGGGAGCGTTTTCCGGAGCCCGGCAACTGTTCCTTCGTCTGATATCAGATCGATCCTGGACAATGTCCCGCTCCTGCCGAAATATTCCTGGTAATTCCCGATATCCATGATGACACTGTTGGTGAGAAGTGATTCGGCGTCAAGGATACCGGCTATTTTCAGGGGATACTCCCTGTCATACACCAGGGCGTGTATCACATCCCCCTTATGCAGGGAATGCCTGGCGGCGAATTTATTTGTGACGAGAATACCGTTCACATTCCGGTACAGCGCTTCGATGTCTATCTGCTGATGGGGTGCAGACCGGAAAAACCTGCCGGCCTTCACCGTATAGATACCGTTGATATCGATCGTATCCCTGAACGCTGCAACATACCCGAAGGTTTTCAGGACCGGAAAACTTTCCTCTGCGACAGCACGGACATGCGGATATGCCCGCTCGTCGAAATCGATTCCCGAGATGTCCAGGACCTCATAATTGGCATAGGGATTCGTTCCCGTGATCCCTGCTTCGAAAGACGCAATTGCACGGTCAGAGGCAACTTTCACTCCGGTAAAGAGCCCGATGCCTAGTGCGATCCCGACGACAGACAGGAAGGTAAGGAATTTTTCCTCTCTGATATTCCTCAGTATCAGTATTCTGACAAGGCTGAGAAACCTCATTCCATCAATGCTCCATCCCTGATCTTCACAATTCTCCCGGCATATTCCGCAATATACGATTCATGCGTGACAAGAATGACGGTCTTGTCCGAGCTCTTAATGCATTGCATGATGAGGCCCATCACCATTCTGCCGGTATCGCTGTCCAGGCTCCCGGTAGGCTCGTCTGCAAGAATGACCGCCGGGTCGTGCACGAGAGCCCTCGCAATCGCCACACGCTGCTGCTCTCCTCCCGAGAGCTGAAAGGGATATTTGTCCTCTTTTCCGGCAAGTCCTGTGCGCACGATATAGTCGGATACCCTCTCTCTGTCCTCATTCCCGTTCAAAAGCAGGGGCATCGCAATATTCTCGAATACGGTAATATTCGGCAGCAGGTTGAAAAACTGGAAAATGAACCCTACCCTTTGCCTCCGGTAGAGGGTCAGTGCATCGTCCCCGAAACGCGATATCTCGCTGTCATGCACGAAAATTCTCCCTCCATCAGGACGGTCCATGCCGCCGATGAGGTTCAGAAGGGTGGATTTCCCGGAGCCTGAACTTCCCATGACCGAGATGAACTCGCCTTTGTGCACTTCAAGCGTGATGCCTTTGAGGACCTTATGCCCGCCATAGGATTTTTCTACATTCTCGAGTCTGATCATACGCGGAAACCCGATATCCTCTCCTGTTTTCCTGTGGTCAGGCAAGGCATGGAGGCGATATGGCGCATATTCCGACTATGCTCCTTTTGTTTCCGGCATTCCGGTTTCATCATACCTGTCATTGCGTAAAAACCCATCTCAGTACCCGGTCATCTCGACATACGCCCTGCCCTTTGCCGAACCTTCGACCCTGCAGGCTCCTTCCCAGTAATAGTTTCCGGTTGAATTGTACGCAAGGACCTCCTGATCCGCAAGAAGCGGGATGACCGTTATCGAGATATGCTCGGAGGGAACGGTGATCTCCCACCGGGATGGATATCGCGCCCCTGTCTTGCTGGACGTGTAATGGTCTTGCACCCTGACAGAAAACCGGTCACGTGAGAGATACCGGTATTTTCCGTTGCGGTCTATGAATGTTCCCGACGAAGACCGGTCGAGAGTACCGTCTTTGTTTCTCATCAGATAAAGCATAAGCTCCCTGTTATCATCAAGCTGTACGCTGAACCAGTCCCAGCCCGCGAGCTTTTCATCCAAACCCCTTGAAGAGATCTCGCGGTCAAACCAGCTGTTGCCCTTCACCGTGAATACGTCGCCCCCTATCCGCAGTGTCCCCTCTGTGCGCAGGCTGGAAAAGGAGAAATAGAAGGATGCCAGGAGGGGCGATGCATCCGATTTCCGCGAATATCCGTGTTCGCCGTGCAGCACCACAGGTTTCAGGGGTACCAGGTGCAGGTCTATGCGTTTCTCCCGGTCTTCAGCCCTCAAATGCATCTTTGCGGGACTGCCTTCGAGCACAGTAGAATCAACCCATACCTTCAGTTGTGTATCGCTGGCGCCTGCAAACCCGAATGCACCCGTGTCTGTCTTCTCAGAGAAATAGAAGGTGTTTTTTGCAATATCCGAGACCGCAAAATGCGAGATGTAGAGAGTATTGACACCGAACCGTGAGGAGTAATCCTTTTTTTGTACCCCGACAATAAAAAACGTAAGCTCGTATCCGAATTCCCTGCCGCTGTCATCATACAGATGCCCGGTCACGTACCACCACTGGACCCGGTAATCCTTCTGATAGAAGAATGCACCCGGAAAGGCAAAGGTATGCTCTTCAGTAATGTCGAGGAATTCCTGCGCAGAGACAGGCAAGCAGAGAAAGAAAACAAGGAATACCGGCAGCAGTTTCTTCATGTATCTATTATAGTGTACCGGATCTCTTCATGTTCCATAACCTTCCTGAGGCATATTTATTTTTCCCGCGGTACAATAAAGAAAAAGAGAGTGTTCTGTAAGGTCTTTTACCTTCTCCGGCATCGTTCCCGCCGGCCCCGGGCAGAGGTGCCCGTTACTGCGGGAAAGGCCGGGGCCGGAACGTGAATTCCTTGTTTCGGAAGGCGAGCGGCTCGGGAATCAGGGGAAGCATACGTTCTTGACAAGAGGGTTTTTTTGGGATAACGTTAGGAAAAGCATTCCATCCGGAGGAAGTATGATGATTTTGCGTCAATTGAGATTGGCTGCGCTCCTGATACTCTGTGTATCGCTCATATCCTGTGCAGTGAACCCTGTCACCGGCCACAAGGAATTTATGCTCGTATCCGAAAGTCAGGAGATTGCGATGGGCAGGGACTTTTACCCCAATGCCCTTTGGGGCGATGTCGGCGGCGGCGGTGAGTTCAGGGACGAGCGGCTTAAGGCGTATCTTGCAGATGTCGTGCGCAGGATTCATCGTGTCTCACACCGGCCGAACCTGCCCGTCGATTTCGCGCTACAGAACAGTTCTGTGCCGAATGCCTGGGCGATACCGGGCCATGTGGTCATGACACGAGGGCTCGTTGCCGCACTCGACAATGAAGCCGAATTCGCGTTTGTCATGGGCCATGAGATGGGGCATGTCTCTGCGCGCCACTCTGCAAGGCAGATGTCCTATGGCATCCTCCAGCAGGTAGGCATGGGAGCGGCCGGCCTTGCACTTCAGGGCAGGGAATACGCAGACGCAGCACTCGGTATCGGAGCGGTCGGAAGCAGCCTCCTTCTTCTCAAATATGGCCGGGATGACGAGCTGGAGGCTGACAGGCTCGGCATCGACTATCTGGCAAGGCTTGGCTATGATCCGGCAAGCGCAGTGAGCGCGCACAGACGCCTGGAGAAGGTCTCCGCAGAATTCTTGCAGGCAGCAGGGAAAAACCCCCGGGACAAGGGCTTCTTTGAAGACCTTCTCTCCACGCATCCAAGGACCTCCGTGAGAATCGATGAGCTCCAGAGCATGATCAGCAGAACACCTCCGTATCCGCGTGCAGGAGACGGGCTGCACAGGGAAAGACTTCAGGAAATGACCGCAGGAGTCAGAAAACTGCATACGATCTATATGGAAACATATGACAAGGCACTTGCAGCATATCAGGAAAAGAACCTCGCTGAAGCCGAGTCTTTTGCTGCACGGGCAATCAGTGCAGCTCCCGATCAGCCGGCCTTCCATACCCTGAAGGGATTCATCATGCTGAAGAAAAAAGACTATGAAGGGGCGGAACGATATTTCGATACCGCTATCCGGATTGACCGCAACTACGCGCCCGCATACAGGGGAAAAGGCACCCTCATGTATTTCAGGGAGAGATATTCTGAAGGGATAGGGAATCTGCAGAAGGGCCTCGCCCTCTTCCCGCAGGACATCCCCGCTCACTACTTCCTCGGAATGAGTTATTACAGGACGACACAATACAGAAATGCGATCCCGCATCTGAATCAGTTTGCCGGGGTCAGCCCCGATCATCCGGAAATCCACGGCATTCTCGGCATCTGTTACGAGAACGCAGGAGATCTGCCTTCTGCATATCAGCATTATATCCAGCAGACACGGGTTGCACCGGAATCCGAGATTGGCAGACATGCAGCCTCGCGTGCAGCAGCATTAAAACCTGTTCTGGAAAAGAGACGTTAAGAGCACCATGAGGGTCGCTGTCCGGCGGCACGTGCATGAAGTGACCCGTGACCGACCTGCGTGCAGCAGCACAATAAAAAATACAGGAGCGCCTGAGTGACCATTGAACGCTTTCGCACCATAGGGAAAAGTCTTCTGCATCAACTTTCCTCTGCCGGGAAGTTTTCCACACGCTCCCTGGGCACCGGTGCGTCCGGCGATGCGACCTATCAGATAGACAAGCTGGCAGAGGATATTGTCCTTTCAGGACTTCAGGATTCCGGAGAATCATTCACGGTCATCTCCGAAGAGGCCGGGATCGTAGATATCAGAGGTGGGGGAAGAAAGGTGCTGATCGATCCTGTGGACGGAAGCAGGAATGCCGTTTCGGGCATCCCCTTTTATTGCACATCCATTGCGGTCGCTGAGGGGAATACCATCGGAGATATCGTAGCTGCCTATGTGGTGAATCTCGTGAATGGTGACGAGTTCTGGGCTGAAAGAGGCAAGGGGGCATTCAAGAATGGCGAACAGGTCGTTACACAGCAGGACGACATCCTTTATCTCGCGGCGTATGAGGCCCAGGCTCCCCATAAGGACATCCCCATGATCATCCCGCTTCTGTCGGAGTCGAGAAAAACACGCTGTCTCGGTGCAACCGCGCTCGACCTCTCCTACCTTGCAGCCGGGTCTATCAGTGTCTTTGCCAACCCCTCCCCTTCGAGGAGCTTCGACTTTGCAGGGGGATGGCTGCTGATAAAGGAGGCAGGGGGGATTTTTACCGATATCAGGGGAAAACCGGTCGATCCTGTTGAAGTCAGTCTCAGGAAATCCACGTCCCTGCTCGCATCAGGAAATGCGCGTCTTCATGAGAAAGCGTTGCGGTTGCTGAACAAAAGTGCCCGGAGCAAGTCCCCCGGGTGATTCATCATTCGGCGCGCATCATTGTAGTGTACCCTGTTACATGCCCCGCCATACAACCCTTCATGACCGGTGATGCATCGGACAGAGAGGACATGTGGTGAAAAGGGTATCGGGAAATATCGTTGATGTGCCCGGCAAGGAAATCTTCCCCGGCACGCTCATCATTGCTGACGGGAGAATCACGGATATTGTGCGGGAAGACAACCAATATCCCCACTACATTATCCCCGGATTTATCGACGCCCACGTGCACATTGAGAGTTCGATGCTTGTCCCGTCGGAATTTGCCCGTATCGCGGCTGTCCACGGCACCGTGGCAACCGTCTCAGATCCCCACGAGATAGCAAATGTCCTCGGGACAGACGGGGTAAGGTATATGATCGATAATGCACGTTCCGTGCCGGTGAGATTCTACTTTGGCGCTCCTTCCTGTGTGCCTGCCACGGAATTCGAAACAAGCGGTGCGGCCCTTGGAATCAGCGAGGTCGAAGAACTCCTGAAAATGCCCGAAATACACTACCTCGGAGAGGTCATGAATTTTCCGGGGGTCATCTCCGGCAATACGGAAGTCCATGAAAAGATCAGGCTCGCGCAGAAATACGGAAAACCTGCAGACGGCCATGCACCCGGACTGCGGGGGAATGACCTGAAAAAATACCTCAGCGCCGGAATCTCGACAGACCATGAAACACTCAGCAGGGAAGAGGGGATCGAGAAGATCAGGCTTGGCATGAAACTGCTCATCCGGGAAGGTTCTGCTGCGAAGAACTTCGATGAACTCATCACGCTTGTGGATAAATACCCTGAACAGTGCATGTTCTGCAGCGATGACGCGCATCCCGATGCGTTACAGCAGGGGAATATCAACCTGATGGTTGCGCGTGCGGCACGGCTTGGGATCGACCACATGAAAGTGCTGCAGGCAGCCTGTGTCAATCCTGTCCGGCATTATGGCCTTCACGCGGGTCTGCTCCGGATCGGGGACAGCGCTGATTTTCTGATTGTCAACAATCTGAAAGACTTTACGGTGCTCAGCACTTGCATACAGGGCATGGCTGTCGCTGAGGCCGGGAAATCGCTGATCCCCCGCACAGAGGTGAAGATGATAAACAGGTTCTGTGCGGAAAGAAAAAAGACGGATGATTTCAGACTGCATGTCCGCAGCGACCGCATCCGTGTCATCGAGGCAATCGACGAACAGCTGATTACCGGCTCCCTGACCGCAGCCGTCTCTGCAACAGGGGGAAATGCGGTCTCCAGTGTGGAAAGGAATCTCCACAAGATCGTGGTGGTCAACCGGTATCAGGAGACCGCACCCGCAATAGGATTTATCCGGAATTTCGGGCTGACCCGCGGAGCGATCGCCTCAAGCATCGCCCATGACTCGCATAACATTATTGCGACCGGGGTGTCTGATGAAGACATCTGCAGGGCAGTGAACCTGGTCATCGCACACAAGGGAGGCATTTGCGCAGTATCGGGGGATAAGGAAATGATACTGCCGTTGCCGGTTGCCGGGATAATGAGCAATGAGGAGCATACGGACGTGGCAGCGAAATACTCTGCACTCGACAGCATGGCAAAGGAACTCGGCTCAATGCTGAGTGCGCCGTTCATGACCCTCTCATTCATGGCGCTTCCGGTCATCCCGAAGCTGAAGATAACCGATAAAGGATTGTTCGATGCGGAGCGGTTCAGGTATGTCGATCTCTTTGTGAACCTCTGAGAGGTGATGGGGAATGCATTTTGTATAATGGCACAGAAGCAGCAGGGGCATTGCCGGGGCAACAAAGCGAGCATGTGGCAACGGTCCGGAAATGAATAGAGATCCTCAACGACTGAACTATGCGGTGGCTGATAGCCATCCGCACGAGTGATTTGTTATTGACCTATTATCTCGTTCAATCCTTCGACAACCTGCACGATTTTTTCAGGAGAAACTTTTTCGACTATTTTCCCTGTTCTCTCAACGGAAAGCGTCTATTGTGTCGACCTCACCTTGATGCAAGTTGACAGGAAAACCCAAGCTGATACAATAAAGTAAGGGGGAGCACCAATCATGCATCTGCCGGAGCAGATTATCAGCACGCACATTTGGGATCTATTTTTTGCAGCCCTTTACAAATTCTGGGGGTTCGACATTTCCCCTCCGCATTTTTCCAAAACCTGCATATAGCATAAACGGCAGATTTTTTCGGGGGCGATCCGCAGCAGTAAATCACTGAGGGAACAATACACCGGGTCATGCACACACGCCTTCTTACAATCACAAAAAAAAGGAGGACCCAATGGGTTTTTTCAACAAGATTCTGGGAGGACAGAAAAAGGAACTTCCCCGGCTCGATCCGGCCAGCCCTACGGGGCAGGACGTCGAGAAGGTAAAGGATGCACTCGCAACGATCGTGAAACAGATCAGCGATCCGCTGGAAGTGGTGCCGGGAAGGGATAAGACGTTCGTCTTTATCGGAAAACCCCCTCAACAATTCGGGATGTTCTGGATACAGGGCGGTGAGGTTCGGAACCTGACGAAATTCGCAAAGGAGAAAAATATTCCGCAGGCGCAGTTTCAGTCTATTTCAGAACAGCTCCGTGCCGCGTACAAGAACAATGCGCCCGAGGAGAAATTTTCGACGAATATCGGAAACACGTTGATCACGGTTCTGCCGTCTGATTCCCTGAAGAAGGAAGTCAACCGTATCGTCGAGACACTCCCGGGGTAAAGCATGCGGATGCAATAAATGACAACGATGTGGCGACGCTACGTATCTGCCCTGAAGAGACCGCCGGGCGAACCGGTGTCCTGTGCCGGATACTCTTCCCTTTCAGACGGTGACTGCACGGGTTTTTCAATGGACGGTGAGGTCTTCTCAGGACGAATTTCTGTCGCATAATAGTACACAAGTACTGTTGCAACAATCACAATGCCCAGGTAAGTCTCGAAGGCCGAGGAGATGAGCTGATACGGAAAGGAGAGGATCGTTCCTATGATCGGAATCAGTGTGAACGGATAGCCGACCAGGATGAGCAGGAAGCTGGTGATAAGGTACCCCGCAAAAAGCACGGAATATAGCCAGAATGCGCTGGGGTGCCGTATCAGATACTGCACCGTTTCCCTGATCGCCCTGAGGGCACCCGTCTCCTTGAACGCAAGTGCCGCGATCCCGTAGAGCGTTATCGAGAGGATTCCGAGTATCAGGACAAGTGCGAGAACGATAAGGAGAAGGGAAAAGAAGCTGCCGAAAAAGAGCGCAAGGGTTGAGTCCTGGCTCTGGGCAAAACTCACCAGTATGGCGATGCCGCCTCCGAGTGTGCCGAGCAGGAAAGCGGCGATGATCAGGATAATCCCCACGAGGGAGGTAAACCCGAGCAGCCGGAGAAAAAGCCTTTTTGCCTCATCAAAAAAAGCTCTGAGCGTGAACTTCCGGGCTTCATCCCTGAGCGACTGGACCAAAATGCCGACCGACCCGCCAAACACGTAGATGCCGAGCAGGGCAACCAGAATGACATATATAAGAAAGCTTGCGATAATGATCAGAATGAGCCCGAGATATTTCGAAAGAAGGGCAGAGGGGCCTTTCAGTACCCTGAAGATGTCTTTCATGTCTGCAAGTTCGGTGAGGTCAATGCCGAATATGATGAATGCAATGGCAATCGGGATGCCCACCATGAGAAAAAACCCGATGGTGCTCAGAAAAACCATACCGAGTTGTATCAGGACGAGCTGCCAGTTTCTGTTCACAACCCTGAATCCTTCCCTGAGCGCATCAATGAACGTCATTCGATCCCCTCATTCACCACTATCATTTCCTCGTATGCATCCGCAGGCAGTTCCCTGAGAAAACGGGACGGCCGGAGGAATCCAAAGCCCTGCCAGTCGTCTGAAGAGACAGGATAACAGAGATAGATATCATCCTTTGCCCTTGTCACAGCCACATAAAAGAGCCTTCGTTCCTCCTCCTCTGATTCTGTCTTCAGCGCCTTTGCAGACGGAAACCTCCCATCGTTCAGGCCTATGAGAAAAACCGTGCCCCATTCAAGCCCTTTTGCCTGATGCACTGTAGTGAGTATAACACATTCCCTGTCCTCATCCCCCTCCTCCCTCTCATCCCCGGAAGCACTCTGGAGGCTTAAATCGCTGACAAAGGTTTCAAGTGAGGCATACCTGAGCGCAAACCTTGCCATCTGTGCAATATCATCGATCCGCTCCTCTGCATTCGGGTAATGGCTGTACAGGAAATCCTCGTACCCCTGCACGAGTATTTGTTCTATGGCCGAAGAGGGCTGGTGAGGGGCATCGTCGTCGTGACCACCTCTCCTCAGCGTGTTCAGGAGCTCAATACACCGGGAGAAGCCGGAAACTGCTTTTTTCGGCACGAGCCTTTCCATGCCGGATATCGCATCCAGAGGGCTTCCGCTTGCGTGTATTGCGTCCCAGAGCCTTCCCGCGGTTACATTCCCGATGCCGGGAATCAACTTGAGGATTCTTTTCCAGCTGAGTTCATCATAGGGGTTTATGACAACCCTGAGAAAGGAAAGGACATCCTTGATATGTGCCTGTTCGAAAAATTTCAGACCGGACCGCACCTCGAAGGGGATGCCCCGCCGCTGCAGCTCCATCTGCAATTCCATGGACTGGTAATGCGAGCGGTAAAGCACGGCAATCTCATGCAATGATATGCCCTCTGCATTGATGTCGAGCATCTTCTGGGCAACAAAATCCGCCTGCTGGAACACATCACTGAGCGGCAGGAGAAAGGGGAGGTTCCCCGGCCCCTTCACTGAATGGAGTTCCTTGTGAAACTGCCTGGAATTGTGGATGATGCTCCGGTTCGCAAGATAAAGGATCTCCGGCGTCGACCGGTAATTCGTGGTGAGATTGAATATCGTCACACCGGGATACCGCTCGGGGAATTTCAGGATATTCTCAAAATCCGCCCCCCTGAAGGAATAGATCGACTGCGCATCATCGCCGACTACGGTAAGGTTTCTGTCAGGGCCGGAGATCAGGTCGATAACCTCGGCCTGCAGTCTGTTCGTATCCTGGTATTCATCCACAAGCACATGCACGAACTTCGATGCGTAGTGTTCCCTGACCTGCGGATGCTCGGTCAGCAGCCTTTTCCAGTTCGAGAGCAGGTCATCGAAATCCATCAGATTGAGGGAATGCTTCTTCTGTTCATAGCGGGTCACCACAGACTTTATTTCATCAACCACATTGAGAAAATGCGGGAAGCGCAGGGGAACCGTCTCATCAATGCCGGCCTCCTGGTTTTTCGCAAGACTGTGTATTTCGCACAATACAGACCCTTTCGGGAGCAGTGTTTCGCGCTTCCCGATCTCGGCGAGGCAGATATCGAACAGGTCTTTTGAATCCTCGCGGTCAAGGATCGAAAACCCTTCCCTGTATCCGACGAGCTGACAGTGACGACGCAACAGCATATTGCCGACATGATGAAATGTGCCTCCCCAGAGTCCCTTCACGTTTCTGCCAATAAGGAACTCTACCCTCCGCATCATCTCCTTTGCAGCCTTATTGGTAAATGTCAGGAGCAGGATATTCTCAGGCCGGACACCGCTTTCGATCAGTCGCGCAACCCGGTAGGTTACCGTCCTCGTCTTTCCGGTCCCCGCGCCCGCGAGCACAAGCATGGGGCCTCCGGGATGCATAACAGCCGCGAACTGTTCCCTGTTGAGCTCTTTTTCGTAGTCGAGCTTCATGCCCGAGGGTTCTTTCCGGAGGTAGTATTTTTTCACCTGAAAACCCCCTTACGCGTTCCTTTCCCGTATGGCGAAGAACGGGAGTGTGAGACCGGTGTGTGCATATTTCACTGAAGTCTCCGCGCAATATCCTGTGCATAATTCGCCAGTGTGTCATCACGGGCTCCGAAAACGATATAATTGTCCCATTCCCCAAGCCGGTCGAAGAGCAGAGCCCTCTCCTGCAAAACCTCTGCCGACCTGCCTGCCGACTTGATCTCATCCGACAGGAGTTCGCTCGAGACATTTCTGTGTGCCGTACCTCCCGCGAAATAGATGGGAAGCAGCATGAGATGATCCCCTGGACGGAGATTCCGCACAAACGCCTCAATATACTCCTGCTTCATCAGCAGTGTCGGTCCGAAACCGTGGGGCTGGAATATGTAACATACCCTATCACGCATTGCCGTTATCGTCTGCATGAGAGAAGTGATCTTATGGGGGTTATGGGCATAATCATCGATCACCAGATGTCTTCCGTTGTCGAGGTGGATGTCGAACCTGCGCTCAACGCCGGCAAAATCAAGCAGGACGCCGGCGATATCGCGCAGCCCGACTCCCATCTCTGTAAGGAGGGCTATTGCCGCAAGCGCATTGCAGAGGTTGTGTTTTCCCGGCAGGGCAAGCTGAAAATCAACTCCCTTTACGCTGAAGGCAGTGCTCAGCGAACGGTATTCCACTGATTCTACCGTATATTCAGATTGCGTATCTACCGAAAACCTTACGGGATGGTCGAACCGCAACCCGGACAGATTCCGGTCATCTCCGCCTATCACGAGCACCTGCGCGGTATTCCTTCCCAGCGTCTCAAACATCTGCCCGGTCGTTTCGATTGCATTATGATCAAGACTGAGGTTGGTGATAATGGAATGCAGGGGATAATAATGAACGACCGAGCCGTCAGATTCACAGGCTTCGATAACAAGAAAATCAGAACTGCCGGAAAGGCTGTTGCCGGGATTCACTGCTGACCTGAACTGTTTCACCCTTCCTCCGCCGATAAAGTTCGGTTCCATGCCGAGTGCGCGCAAAAGAAAGGCGAGCAGGCCTGCCGTGGTTGATTTTCCGCTTGTGCCGGCAACCGCGATAGTCCTGAATCCGGCTGCAATCTCGCTCAGGTACTGCGGACGGGTCAGCATTCTGACATTGGCTTCTCTTGCTTTCACGATGTCCGGGTTCCTGTCTTCAACCGCGGTACTGAGGACGAGCAGATCATATGATGCGTCGATGCCCGAGCCGTCCTGGGGGACGATACTGATCCCCCTGGCCCTGAAAAGGGCGCACAGGGCATTATCCGGTGATCTGTCGAAGGACCGGTCAGAGCCGGCAATATGGTGACCGCGGTCAGCCATGAAACATGCAAGCGCAGACAACCCGCTGCCGCCGATCCCCGAAAAGAATATCTTTGCCATGTGAATTTTTATTCTAAGATAAAAACCGCACAAAGCGCAAAGGGCAGCGCACGGAGGACGCATCAATACCTGTATTTTCCTTTCTGTTCGGTCTGCGGCTGCGTGTTCCTGACAGGTTGATAAAAAATGCAGAAAGAAGGTATAGTATCAGTTAAAATTCTGGAGGTGTTCTATGCTTATGGATCTGATAAATACAGCATATGCAATGGGTCCTGCCCCGCAGGGAGGCGCAGGACAGGGAGGCGCAGGAGGTCTTATCGGAAGCCTGATTCCTCTTGTCCTTATTTTCGTTATCTTTTATTTCCTCCTTATCAGGCCCCAGCAGAAAAGGGCAAAAGAACACAAGAACATGATAGATAATCTCAAAAAGGGTGACAAGATCATCACATCAGGAGGGATTTACGGCATTATTGAGTCCGTAGGAACAAATACGGTTACCATTAAGGCCGGAGAAAATGTCAAGATGAAGCTCGGGAAGTCATATGTGGCTGCCCTGAGAGCATCTTCCGATGAGGATTAATTCAAAGAACGGGGCCTAGGCTAAGAAACGTGTAGCGCTCACACTTAACCTCAACCTGTACATTTCATCTACGATTTTTATGGAGGCTGAATGAAGAAAAAGGTTCTCTGGAGATTACTGCTTATCTCCATAACAGTGGTTCTCGCAGTGGTGTTCTTCCTCCCCAACACGCCCGTGTTTCAGCATATGCCTGAGTGGTGGAAGAAAAACATGCCCGGCAAGGGTATCGTGCTCGGACTCGACCTCCAGGGCGGGCTTCATCTCGTATTTGAGGTCGAAGGTGACAAGGCAGTGGAAATCACCACAGACAGGTATGCCTCGCAGCTGAGGGAGCTGTTTGTGAAAAAAAATATCACCACTGACGTGAGCGTCAGCGGTCTGACGATAACAGTAAGCCCGTCAAGTGCCGAGACAAAAAAACTCATTGCCGATAACTTCCCGATATTTTCCGCAACTGAAAGCGGGAACAGCACTGCATACAAAATCCTGTCCAGGGAAGCGCAAAGAATAAAGGATAACGCCGCAGACCAGGCGCTCGAAACAATCCGCAACAGGATTGATCAGTTCGGGGTTGCAGAACCCACGATCCACAGGCAGGGCGAGAACGAGATCGTTGTCCAGCTTCCCGGGATAAGAGACCCGAAACGTGCCATCGACCTGATCGGGAAAACCGCGCAGCTGGAATTCAGGATTGTCGACGACGAGGCAAAGGTCGCTGCCGAGCTTCCCCAGTCGATAGGCCCTGGCGAAGAGGAACTGCTTCTCAGGGAGTTTGCGGGGAAAATCCCCGAAGATACCGAAATCCTGTTCGAAAAAAAGGTGAACACAGAAACAGGTATCGTACGAAAGTTGCCTATTCTGCTGAAAAAACAGGCCTCTCTTACCGGAGATCTGCTGAGCGATGCGAAGGTAAATATCGATACCCGGTTCAGCGAACCATATGTCTCCTTATCTTTTAATGCCGCAGGGGCAAAGCTCTTCGAGGAAACAACGGGAGCAAATGTCAAGAAGAGGCTTGCGATAATCCTCGACAACACAGTCTATTCCGCACCCGTGATCCAGGAGAAAATAACTGGAGGGAACGCACAGATCACCGGGAGCTTCACCATGGAGGAGGCCAAGGACCTGAGCATAGTGCTGAAGGCCGGCGCGCTTCCCGCACCGCTCAAAATGCTGCAGAATGTGACGGTAGGACCTTCTCTGGGAAGGGATTCCATAGAGGCAGGAAAGTTGGCGGCCATTATCGGCACAATCGCAGTCGTCATATTTATGATTTTCTATTACAGGCTTTCGGGAGTAATCGCAGACTTTGCCCTGTTACTGAACATCATTCTTCTTCTGGGGGCTATGGCGTCCCTGAACGCCACCCTGACCCTGCCCGGTATCGCCGGGATTATCCTTGCGATCGGCATGGCGGTCGACTCAAACGTGCTGATGTTCGAAAGAATACGCGATGAACTGAGGGCGGGCAAGACCCCGCGCGCCGCGGTCGATTCAGGATACGACAAGGCTTTCTGGACGATTTTCGACTCTCACGTCACCACGCTGATAACCGCAGCTGTACTGTTTCAGTTCGGTACAGGACCTATTAAGGGGTTTGCGGTAACATTGAGCCTGGGTGTCTCCATAAACCTGTTTACTGCGCTTATCGGTACAAAATCAATCTTCGACGTCATCAACAGCAGACGCGAGCTAAAGAAATTGAGCATATAGGAGAAGGACGTTACATGATAGAACTGATCAAGAACACAAATATCAACTTCATGGGGAAAAGAAAGATAGCCTTTGTGGTTTCCGGAATCCTGGCCGTTATCGGTATCATAGCAATAGTGCAGATCGCAACAGGCCGCGCTAACCTCGGGATAGACTTTGCCGGAGGAACCGCCATACAACTCAAGTTCGACAAGCCTGTGGTGCTGCATGATGTCCGCATCACGCTGGAAAACGGAGGGATGAAAGACTTTGATCTCCAGGATCTGCCGACAGAAAACAAGATACTGATACGGGTCAAAAAAACGGAACAGGAACTTGGCCAGGTTTCAGACATCATAACAAATATCCTCAGCCAGAAATTCCCTGAAAATACCTATGTAGTCGACTCGACCACTGTGATCGGCCCCAAGGTGGGCAGCAGGCTGAGGGCGGATGCTGCAAAGGCAGTGGCAATGGCCGTTATCGGTATCCTTATATATGTTGCGTTCAGGTTTCAGTTCAAGTTCGGGGTTGGCGCCACTGTCGCTACTTTCCACGACGTCCTCGCGGTGCTCGGGATGTTCTATCTCATGGGCAAAGAGATCAACCTCATCCTTATCACTGCCCTTCTGACGATCGCGGGATATTCGCTTACCGACACTGTCGTGGTATTCGACAGGATACGGGAAAACCTCAGACAGCGCCAGAGAGAGAGCGTTGAAGCGGTGATGAACATCAGCATCAATGAGGTGCTATCAAGGACCATTGTAACTTCCTTGACCGTTCTGCTGACATCGATCTCGCTGTTTTTCTTCGGTGGCGAGGTACTCCATGACTTCTCGCTCGCCATGATCATGGGAGTAATTGTCGGTACATTTTCTTCTGTGTTCGTGGCAAGCCCGATCGTGCTCCTGTGGGGAGGAAAAAGGCCGTTCGCTAAAAAATAGCGCACGCACAAGGTATGAGAAGTGAAATGCAGTGTGACATTGAAGTCTTTGTTGCTGCCTGACATTTTCCATTGTATGTTTCATGGTCGTTAAATGAACCGGCGCTGGCTTGTCAACAGAACCAATCCTGAATACATAGAATATGTATCGAAAACCGCCTCTGTTTCCCGTCCCCTCGCGCAGATACTTATTAACCGGGGGATAAAGACTTCGGAGGAGATACACTCCTTCCTTTATCCGCAACTCTCCCGGTTGTCCGATCCGTTTGATATTCCGGGCATGAGGACAGCAGTCGAAAGGATTCTTGCCGCTTCGAGGAACGGAGAGAGGGTGCTTGTGCACGGCGATTATGATGTCGACGGCCTGTCTGCAACCGCCATTGTTCACGGCGCGCTGAAGGCGACCGGGATCGACAGTGTCTATTTCATCCCCGACAGGATGAGCCAGGGATACGGCTTCAAGCCCTCATCTGTCGCAAAGGCAAAACAGGTCGGGGCATCCCTTATCATAACCGTCGACTGCGGGATCACGGCATTTGACGCGGCAGATGAATGCCGGAGAGCACGCATCGACCTGATCATTACCGACCATCATGAACCCCATGTGCGCAAAGAACCAAAACATGCGAAGCGTCCTGAGTCTGTGGCAATTCCTGATGCAGTTGCGGTCGTCAATCCCAAAACCACCGGCCCTGCGTCACGGAATACGAATCTTTCCGGCGCCGGCATCGCATTCAAACTTGTGCAGGCATTGTCAATGACGCATAGTGCACAGTTTTCGGCTTATGCCTTCCTTGACCTTGCAGCCCTTGGAACAATCGCCGATGTCGTCCCTTTGACCGATGAAAACCGTCTTATCGTAAAAGAAGGGCTGAAGCTGCTTGAAAAGGGGACCAGGCCGGGAATCCAGGCGCTCCGGAACATATCGGGCATTAAGGGAAAAGGAATCAGGACCGGACTGCTGTTATTTACGATAATACCGAGAATCAATGCTGCGGGCAGAATTGCTGATTCCCGCGATGTGGTAAAACTTTTTCTTTCCGAGGATGAGGACGAATCCGCCGCGCTGTCGGTCTGGATGGACTCACTCAATGCGAAAAGGCAGATGATAGAAGAAAACGTGTATCAGGAAGCCCTTGGCATGCTGAAAAAAAGGGGAATACCAAGGGTAATTGTACTGGCCGCAGAAGCCTGGCACAGGGGTGTCATCGGGATTGTGGCATCACGGATCGCAGAGGAATTCTGCCGCCCCGCCTTCATCATTTCGATAGAGGGAGATCATGCCAGGGGCTCCGCAAGGAGCATCCCGTCGTTCGACATCTGCAGGGCGCTCGCCGGATGTGACGCTGTGCTGAAGGGGTTTGGCGGACACAAACAGGCCGCAGGCCTGGAACTGGATACAGTAAACATTCCCCTTTTTGAGAAATACATCAACAGCATTGCCGAAGAGGCCTTTTCCGAAAACGAGTGCGTTCCCGTTCTGGAGATTGATGCGTATGTCGACCTCGAGGACGTAAGCTTTTCCCTCACAAAAGAGATGGAGATGCTTGAACCCTTTGGGGCAGGCAACTCCGAACCGCTCTTTGGATCAAAGGGCCTTGAGATCCTCTCGCCAAAGATCGTGAAGAACAATCACCTGAAAATGAAGCTCAGACAGAGGAGACGAACTATTCATGCCATAGGGTTTGACATGGCAGGGGTTCTCAGCACCCTCGAAGACTCCCCCTTAGTCGATGCAGTCTTTACTCCCATGGTCAATGAATGGAACAGAAGCAGAACCCTCCAGCTTAACCTCAGGGCTTTAAGGCCAAGCAAATAACAGGGATTGTACCTGTTTTGAAATTGTATAATAGAGTCATGGAAGAGGAACTTGTAGACATTGACCTGCTCATTAAGAAAGTCCTTTCATACAACCCCGACGCTGACATTGAACTCCTGAAACAGGCGCATCTGTTTTCAAACAAAGCACATGGCAGTCAGCGCCGTATCGAGGGCTCGCCATACATCGAACATCCCCTCTCCGTCGCATCAATCCTCGCGGACATGAAGATGGATGTCGCAACCATTGCAGCCGGCCTTCTGCATGATACGATTGAGGATACGGAAACTTCTGTCGCAGAGATGAAGGCCATGTTTGGCGATGAAGTCGCCTTTCTCGTCGAGGCATTAACAAAGCTTTCCAGAATTGAATTCAGAACAAAGGAACAGGCACAGGCTGAAAACTTCAGGAAGATGCTCCTTGCCATGTCAGAGGATATCAGGGTAATACTGATAAAGTTTGCCGACAGGCTCCATAATATGCGCACCCTGCAGCATCTTTCAGGAAACAAACAGCAGCGGATTGCGCACGAAACGCTTGATATATATGCACCTATCGCCAACCGGCTCGGAATCGGCTGGCTGAGGGCAGAACTCGAAGACCTCAGTTTTCAGACCCTCATGCCCGAACTGTATCATGAGCTCGTCAGGAAGGTGGCAACGAGGAAAGAGGAACAGGAAGCCTATTTAAAAGAAGTGTCGCAAATAGTCAACAACAAGCTGAGTGAGGAGAAAATCCCCGGGAAGGTCTCATGGAGGATAAAACACTATTACGGCATCTATCAGAAAATGCAGAAGCAGATAATCACGTTCGAACAGGTACATGATGTCCTCGGCCTACGGATAATTACCGACACCAAGGCAAGCTGCTATGCAATTCTCGGGCTTATCCATTCTCTCTGGGCACCGGTGCCTGGAAGATTCAAGGATTATATCGGCGTGCCGAAATCGAACATGTACCAGTCACTGCACACCACGGTTATCGGGCCGAAGGGAGAACGGGTCGAATTCCAGATCAGAACGGATGAAATGAACATGATCGCAGAGCACGGCATCGCATCCCACTGGCGGTACAAGGAAAAAGACCAGGTTGACGAAAAAAGCGAACGGTACATCTCTTGGCTGCGAGAGCTCATACTGGCCCAGAGGGAACTCAGTGATGCAACAGACTTCATTGAAGCGGTGAAGGGCGAGGTTGTCCCTGAAGTCATCTATGTTTTTACCCCGAAGGGCGAAATAAAAGAGATGCCTGTCGGCTCAACCCCGGTTGATTTTGCATACAGCATTCATACCCAGGTGGGAAACAGATGCACAGGCGCGAAAGTGAACGGAAAGATGGTACCCCTGAAATTTACCATGAGAAACGGGGATACCATCGAGATTATCACCTCACAGACACAGGGCCCGAGCAGGGACTGGCTGAAATTCGTCGTGACCCAGCGTGCGAAGAGCAGGATCAAGCAGTGGATAAAGGCGGAAGAAAGGAAACAGAGCATTGAGCTCGGCCAGAAACTGCTCGAAGGCGAAATGCGAAAGCAGGATGTCAGTCAGTCCATGCTGAAGTCAGATGAAATGCAGAAAGTGCTGAGATCTTTTGCGATCCAGTCCCTTGAAGACCTCTATGCCTACATCGGTCACGGGAAATTGTCCGCGCACCAGATTGTCAATAAACTGCTGCCGGAAAAACCGCCCGAAGAGTTACCCATCGCCAAAATCGTGAAGCCGCAGAAAGAGCATAGAGGCATCACCATTAAGGGGGTGGATGATGTCCTTTATCATACCGCCAAATGCTGCTTTCCGATACCGGGTGACAGGCTGATCGGTTTCGTCACAAGGGGACGGGGAGTTACAATCCACCGTAATGACTGCCCGAACCTCGACAGGCTTGCGGTTGACGATGCACGGCTTGTGGACGTTGAATGGAAGGCAGAGGGCGAAGCGACTTCGCCGGTGAAGCTCTTCATCGAAACAATCGACAAGCCCGGGATTCTCGCGAATCTCAGTGCGCTCATATCCTCGGTCAACGTGAACATAAGCAATCTGACCGCCAACTCAACCGAGGAAAAAAAGGCTCAGATCATATTCATCCTTGATGTGAAAGACAAGGCTCAGCTTACCGGGCTTATACAGAAAATTGCGCAGCTCGACGGCATATTCAGGGTCAGCAGATAGCATACTTTCGCGGATCGCATTATCCTGAGATTCCTGCCGGCGATATCTCCGGTGAACCTTTCCCCGGGTTTGTCCGGTCATTGCCAGGCGGGGCCACTTATAGCTCTTATTATGGTATAATGTTCAGTAATGGCCGACCTACGGATAGGGTGCAGTGGTTTTCTCTACGATCACTGGAGAGGAACGTTTTACCCTGAAGATGTCACAAAAAACCGTTGGCTTCCCTATTACAGCAAGCATTTTTCGACCATAGAGCTCAATGTAACCTTCTACCGCCTCCCTGAACGGGAGACCTTTGCAAAGTGGTACCGTTCAACGCCTGACGAGTTTATTTTTTCGCTGAAAGGCAGCAGGTTCATCACCCATGTAAAAAAACTCAAGGACTGTGCAGAGCCTATTGAGGCGTTTTTTTCGAGGGCATCGGTGCTGAAAGAAAAACTTGGCGTGGTACTGTGGCAGTTCCCGCCTACCTTTAATCTCGATCTTGACCGCTTCAAGGAATTCCTTGAAGCACTGGAACCCTATGGCACAAGAAACACGTTCGAATTCCGGAACAAGACCTGGATTAATAAAAAGGTCTTCACGCTTCTCGAAAAGCAGAATGCAGCCCCCTGTATGGCAGACCACCCGGAGTTTCTGAAAGACCTTCCCGTGACCTCTGATTTCATCTATATCCGGAGACACGGAAAAGAAGGCAGCCATACAACTTCATACAGCGCAGAAGCGCTGAAGGAAGATGCAAAATATGTGAAATCCCACCTGAAGATGAAAAGTGATATCTTTGTGTATTTCAATAACGATGCGTTCGGATACGCTCCCCTGAATGCCGCGGAACTGATTTCCCTCACAAGGAATAAAAAGAAAAAGAAGAAAAAATAACCTATTTCGCCCAGTCCATCTTCAGCCGCTTTCTCTTGTATATGAATTTCTCCGCTGACAGTGCCGCGATACAGCCGTTTGATGCGGCAACCACCACCTGCCTGACTTCAGTACAGGTCACATCACCTGCAGCAAAAACTCCCGGAACCGATGTCTCCATCATGTTATTGACAGGGATGCAGCCTTCTTCGCCGGTCTCGAGTGCTCCGTAAAGGAAGTCTATTACCGGCTTGTTCCCGTGCAGATAGACAAATACTCCTGCCACCTCGAGTTCGGTTTCCTTTTTGTCTGCATCAATCATCCTGATTTTTTCCACCAGTTCGGTCCCCTCAATTGAGGCAACCGTGTATCCTGTCATCACTTTAATGTTCGGTTCGTGCAGCGCGGGGTGATCCTCTACGTGAAGCTTTGTGGGAGATACCAGATAGACGGTCTCTGCAAATCTCGTAAGTACTCCTGCTTCTTTCACCGCCTCTTCTGAATTTCCGATAACACAGACCCTGAATCCTCTGTAGAATGCAGCGTCACAGATGGCACAGTAACTGACTCCTCTTCCGAGGAACTCTGCCTCACCCTTAATGCTTGCTTTCCTTCCCATGGACCCGGTGGCGATGATCATTGTCTTGCCGCTGTATGCCCTGTCCATGGTAATCGCCTCTTTCACCTCACCCGAAAAGTTGACTCCCACAACCTGTGTCTCGACATATTCGGCACCAAACTCAATCGCCTGTTTTCTCATGATGTCAAGCAGCTCCTTGCCGGGGACAGCATGGGTGAGACCGGGATAATTTTCAATCCTGCTCGAATACGCAAGTGCTCCTGCAGTCGATGATTTATCAAGGATGACGGTCTTTAATTTTGCCCTGGATGTGTACTGGCCTGCAGTAAGGCCGGCAGGCCCGCCTCCGATGATGACGACATCATAGATATCTGTATGTTCCTGCATTCAATCCTCCCTTGTCTGGACTACGTGCCAACTTACTCCATAATACTGCCGCACATTCTCGCTGAGAATGCAGGTATCAGGGTCCCAGCAGGACATCAAGAAGCCTTTCGAGCTCTTCAAACGAATAATACTCTATCTCGATCTTGCCTTTCCTGCCTTTGTTGAGTATTCTTACCCGGGTTCCGAGGTTCTTGATCAACTTTTCTTCGAGAGAAGTAATCTGGGGATCTCTCTCCGGATGTAGCTTTGGCGGTCGTGATATCTTTTTTGTCAGGTGCTCGGATTCCCTGACACTGAGGCCTTTTCTCACAATTTTCCGGGCTGCATCGATCTGATTCGCTTTTCCCTCGATGCCGAGTACTGCCTTCGCGTGCCCCATACTGAGAGAACCGTTGTACACAAGCGATTTCACCTCATCAGGCAGCTTCAGGAGACGCAGATAATTGGCAATAGTTGCCCTGTCTTTGCCGACTCTGTCAGAGAGGTCCTCCTGGGTCAGCTTGAATTCAGTGATGAGCTTGCTGAAGGCTTCAGCAGCTTCAATCGGGTTCAGATCTTCCCTTTGAATGTTTTCTATAAGGGCTATTTCCAGGGAGTCTTTCGAAGCCACGTTCTTGATCAGGGCGGGGAGTTTCTTCAAGCCTGCCAGCGCGGCAGCCCTCCATCTGCGCTCACCGGTAACAAGCCTGAAAGAACCGTCACCTACCCGGGAGACGATTACCGGCTGAAGTACCCCTTTTTCCGTTATCGAAGCTGCAAGTTCCCTGAGCGAATCATCCCTGAAGGTCTTTCTCGGCTGCTGTTCACCCGGGAAGATACGGTCTATATCCAGATGTACAACCTCATCTCCCCTCTCAGGGATTAATGCCTCAAGCCCTTTGCCCAATGCCGTTTTCATGCAGCATCTCCTTTGCAAGTGACAGATAACTCTGTGCACCCTTGGATCGAATGTCATAAAGAATCGCCGGGATACCGTGACTCGGCGCTTCACCAAGCGTCACATTCCTCGGTATTACCGTCGTGAAAACCTTTTCCCCGAAATGCTTTCTGACTTCCCTGGCAACTTCCTGGGACAGATTGTTCCTTGGATCATACATGGTCAGGATGATGCCTTCAATTTCCAGGTTCGGATTCAGGGACCCCCTCACCCTGTGCAATGTCTTTGATAAAAGCCCTAATCCTTCGAGGGCATAGTATTCGCACTGTACAGGGATGAGCACAGAGTCTGCTGCAACAAGTGCATTCAGCGTAAGCAGCCCCAGAGAAGGCGGACAATCAATAAAAATATACCGATAACTGTCTTTTATCACACTAACCGCATTGTATAATATACTTTCCCGGTCCTCTTTTCCAACCAGTTCCACTTCCACACCAAGAAGGTCGATCGTGGAAGGGAGGATGCTCAGGTGTTCCACCGCGGTGGGCGTTAATGCATCCCTGATTCCGCATCTGCCTGCATATACGTCATACAGGTTCATACCGACATTTTCCCGTGCTATGCCGAGCCCTGAGGATGAATTTCCCTGCGGGTCGGTATCGATAACGAGTATTTCCTTTTCGGCAAGCGCAAGGGACGCGGCAAGATTAATGGCTGTCGTGGTCTTTCCCACTCCGCCTTTCTGATTGACTATTGTAATAACCTTCCCCATGTGATATTGTGCGGGCTGCAAACTTCCTTATTATACCAGATAATTTGTGATATAATTTTCTGAGGCGGAGGAACTGAATCGCAGCATTTCCCGAGGGTTTTGTATGAGAAACAATGCGTCTGTCCGTGTGTCACGGCAGAGGGAAAAGGGGGTATGCACCATGGTAGAGGATATTCACTGGCTCGGACATGATACGTTTAAAATTGTCGGAGAAAAGGTCATTTATACGGATCCCTTCAAGATAAAGAAAAAGGATACTGCAGATATCATCCTGATTACCCACGAGCATTTCGACCATTGTTCTCCCGATGATGTGAAGATGCTCCAGGGGCCGGAAACCGTCATCGTTGCCACGGCCGACTGCGCAAAAAAACTGACAGGTACGGTAAAGACTGTCAAACCAGGAGATGCGCTCACGGTTGCCGGCGTCGATATTAAGGTAGTGCCTTCCTATAATACCGATAAGAAGTTCCATCCGAAGGAAAACAACTGGGTAGGATATATTTTTACCGTGAAAGGCCGTCGGATATACATTGCAGGCGATACAGACTATATCCCCGAGATGAAGAACTTCAAGGTCGATATTGCCCTGCTGCCTATATCAGGCACGTATGTGATGACCGCAGCAGAAGCAGTGAAGGCTGCCCTTGATATCAAACCAAAGATTGCGATACCCATGCATTTCGGTTCGATAGTCGGCTCACAGAAAGACGCGCACGCGTTCGCTGAAGGACTGAAGGGAAAAATCGAGGTTGTGATCCTGAAAGAAGAATAATACCGGTGCAACCGGCTGATATACGTGAAGGAATTAAGGGGAGCGTAGGAAAAGAGATACTCTATTTCGAAAAGGTCGGCTCCACAAATGCACTCGCCCTGGATATCGCCGAAAAAGTCACTGACGGCACTGTGGTGCTTGCTGACAGCCAGGAAAAGGGGAAAGGCCGTCTCGGCAGAATCTGGTTGTCACCCCCGGGGGTAAATGTATATCTGAGCGTTATCCTGAAGCCTGCACTCACCTCAAGGGATGCTGCCCTCCTCACCTTTATGGCTGCCGTGGCCGGTGTACATGCTCTGAGAAGAACCTCAGGACTTGAGATAAGGATCAAATGGCCGAACGATCTGGTGGTATCTGAAAGGAAACTGGGAGGGATTCTCACTGAGACAAAAATCGAACGTCAGAGGATACTTGTTGCGGTAATCGGGATCGGCCTCAACGTAAATATGGATATTGATGCATTTCCGGCAGATCTTCTTCATACGGCAACTTCAGTCAAGATTGAAACCGGCCGCATCTTTCCCAGAGAAAGGATTATTGCGGAGATCCTGAATGAAATGGACAGATGGTATACAGAACTCAAAGGAAAAAAGAGAGAAATCCTCCTTCACGAATGGCAGCGCCTCACCTCCACGTTAGGGAGACATGTCACTGCGATTGTTGGCAAGGAGGCATATACCGGATTAGCGGACTCCGTTGACGACGAGGGAAGGCTCATTATCCGTCTTCCTTCCGGCCGGACAAGGAAGATAAGCTCCGGTGATATCACGATACTCAGATGATACTCGCCATTGACATAGGCAACTCTTCGATAAATTTAGGTATTTTCACTTCATCAGCGCTGTTCGTCAGGAAGTTTGATACCTTTCCGCTGCTGCCTCCTGCAGAATACACGGCACTGGTGAATCAGTTTATCGCAGAAAAACATGTGGAAAAAAAAGCCGAAGGGATTATAATATCTTCTGTCGTGCCGGGCCATACAAAGGTATTCATGAGGGTTTTCGCCGGGATTTCCTCCCGTAAGCCACTCACAGTCAGTCACGCATTAAAAACCGGCCTTGCATTCAGGATCCCGAATCCCGGTGAACTGGGCGCAGACAGAATAGCAAATGCTGCAGCAGCATACGAATTTTCCCGAGATGCTGTTGCAGTGGTCGACTGTGGCACTGCCACAACAATAAGCATTGTCGATAGAGATGGGAATTATACTGGCGGAGCCATCATGCCGGGAATCCGGCTGATGAACGAGTCTTTGGCCAGAGGAGCGTCGCAACTGTTCGAGGTGCCGGTTCGGCCACCGGTATCCGCTCTCGGCACTTCTACCGCAGAATGCATTCAGGCAGGGTTGATCTTTGGGACCGCGGGCGCTGTGGAAAGAATTCTGAAGGAAACTGAAAAAGAAGCCGGCTGCCGTCTGAAGACAGTCGTGACAGGAGGGTATGGTGAAATGATGTCAGGTTTTCTCACAAGGACGCATGTTCTCCTGCCTTTCCTTACACTCGAGGGCCTTCATATCATTTACAGGAAAAACACGGATGCATGAGCTGAGAAAAGATATCCTGCTCGGACGATGGGTTGCAGTTACCTCGGAATCCAGACACCCCTCTTACTATACCGCTGCTGTCCCCGAAAAAGCTGATGAAAGCAACTGTGTTCTCTGCTCCGGTCGGGAATCCGAGACACCTCCGGAAATAGTTTCCGTAAGAAAAACCGGCACCGGCGGATGGTGGGTCCGGGCACTTCCGAGTTTCAAACCGATTTTTCAGGTAGAAGGGGACCTCGGCCGCAAAGGGGTCGGCATCTATGACAAAATGAACAGCATCGGGGCGAACGAAATCCTCGTCGAATCTCCTGAACATACTGTAAGACCCGAAGACATGGGGCTTGAGCAGATGATACGGGTGATTACCCTCTACCGGGACCGTGTGGCTGACCTCGAAAAAGACTCCCGCCTGAGGTATATATTGATATACAAGGATGCGGGAAAAGAGGCAGGCGAGGTCTTTTCGCATCCTCTTTCAAACCTCATGGCAACCCCTGTGATACCCAAGACAGTCAAGGATGAACTGGACAATGCAAAACAGTACTTTGCCTATAAAGAAAGATGCATCTTCTGTGATATAATTAGTGAAGAATTGAGGGTCGGCGAGAGGATAATCCTCGAAACGAGGAATTTTTTGGCCTTTTGTCCTTACGCAGCCCAATTCCCTTTTGAATCATGGATAATTCCAAAAAGACACTGTTGTGCATTTCATGAGATTTCGTATGATGAAATAGAGGATATGGGCCTGATGCTGATGTCTGTGCTGAAAAAACTCCGGAAAGTCCTTAATGAACCACCCTATAACTATTTCATTCATACTGCCCCGAATATGGTTCCGAGGAGAAACCACTGGCATACGCTTGGTGAGGATTTTCACTGGCACCTGGAAATAATACCTCGGCTTTTAAGGACAAGCGGGTTTGAATGGGGTTCAGGATTTTGTATCCTTCCCACATCACCGGAAAATGCAGCAAAATATCTTAGGGAGGTTGAATAATGGAAATCAAAAGTATTCTTTTTCCGACCGATTTTTCTGATGGAGCATCTCAGGCACTGAAGTATGCTGTGGACATGGCAAACCGTTACGGAGCAAAGCTCCATATTATCCACGTAATCTATGACATTGCAAAGGCCTCAGGGTGGTATGTGCCGCACATATCTGTTGACCAGATGTACAAGGAAATTGAAGAGGGTGCAAAAAAAGAACTTGAGAGGTTCGGTGTTGAAGAGCTCAGCGGAGTGAAAAACCTGGAGCGCAGCGTCATTATGGGTGTCCCTCATGAAGAAATCGTGAACTATGCCAACAAAAACAAAATCGACCTTATTGTTATTGCCACACACGGGAGAAAAGGGATCGACAGGATTCTTTTCGGAAGCACCGCAGCGCAGGTTGTACGGTTCGCACCCTGCCCTGTACTTACCGTCAGGCTCCCGATGTACTAGGAACGCAGGGCATGCGGGTATACCTCTCGGAGAACGCGTTTCTGGATCTGCTTCTCAGCTCTGCAGAGGTGTACAGGAAAGAATGTTTTGGTTTTCTTTTGGGCTACAAACTTGAGGACAGGTTCATAGTTGAACATGCCTTCAGTGTCCAGACCGCACACAGAAAACACAAGGGGGTCGAATATACCAACAAGAACCACAGGAAGATAGAACCGATTCTCGCCCGGTTCAATAAACTGCAGAAAATAGGGGATTTTCACTCTCACACACAGTTCGGTCCGACGAAAGGCCTTCCCATACCGAGCGAGGAAGACATCAGGGGCATGATGCCCAATTGTGTGTATCTCATAGTTGCGATCAACAATAATGAGAAGACCATGTCATGGGGTGAAAACAGAGACGGTACGATATCCGGTACAGTAAGCAGATTCTTCTTCAAAATATCCGCGCATTTTCTGAATGGCGAAACTGCGGTAAAACGTGCGAAGATTCATTGCCCGTTCCCTCCAGGATTCTAAATGTACACAATATGATTCAGGGACAGGAGAGACGGTGAAGGCAACGAGCATTTCACCGGGTCTCTTCTCTCTGTATTATGTAATACCAGATCCAGCAGGTGGTGATTAGTACTCTCTCATATATACGAAAATGAAGCTGAGCACGAAAGTTCTCGTTATCGGAGGAGGCCCGGCAGGAGCAATGGCTGCGCGGTGCCTTGCAGAACATGGAGTAGACGTTCTGCTGCTCGAAAAAAATATGTCTTTCCGCAAACCATGCGGCGGAGGCATATCCCTCACCGCGTTCGACGAACTCGGGATCCCGAAAACTGCGATAAAAAGAGTAGTTCAGTCTTTCCGCATTGTTTCGCCTCAAGGCGCACAGATTGATCTTGACCTGAAAGGAAGTCGTCTGGCGATTGTCGAAAGGCAGGAGTTTGATGCAGCGATGCGAAAACAGGCTGAAGCAAGCGGCGCACGGGTCATGGAGGGGGAATTCTGCGGCATCATAAACGGCAGGAGGCATGAGATTACGGCAAATATTGCTGGTTCGGCAACGGCAATTGCATCTGAATTCGTGATTGCTGCAGACGGGGTTAACTCAAGGGTAAGGACAGTGCTCGGGATAAAACCCGCCCGGTCCTTTTTTACCGCATCGGAGCATATTGCAGGACAACACACCGACTGCTGCGAATTCTGGTTTGGTGCATCCCATGCACCGCTTGCGTATTCCTGGGTATTTCCCGCAGACGGCGGGATATCATTCGGAACCGGCTGCTTTGAACCGGGAAAAATCAGTCTGTATTTCGAAAAGTTCAAGGAAAGGAAGGGGATTGTCACGGGCAAACGCAGAAGAAAAATATACAGGATACCCATTTGGAAGGGTGATCTTTATAATAAAGAAAAGATTTTCTTCACCGGTGATTCCGCAGGACAGGTGATGCCACTTACCTATGAAGGGATCTATTATGCAATGAAGGCAGGTCAATTCGCCGCGCAGGCTGTCCTTGAGAAAAAGGCGGATAATTACAGGAGGATATGGACAAACAGCTTTCAAAAACGCTTCAGACTTATGGAAAAACTCAGAAACTACTTTCTCCGGGACGATGAATCTGCGGAGAGGCTGGTTGCCTTGCACCGCAGAGAAGAGATCCGGGAGGCATCTCTCAGACTCTGGGTCAGACACAGCAGCAGTACTGATAGCATTCCGGGGTATATGAAATTTTTCGGAAAATTCCTGCGTTGAGCCTGAGACGATTCTTCATTTATTCATTTGCGGTGCATCTCCTTGTTCTTGCTGCAATTCTCGTCCTCATGCCGGCTGAACAGAAACAGAAAAAGGGAGAAGATTTCTTTGCAAAAATCATTTCTCCCGAAGAACTCCTGCGTACGCCACAGACTGTCCCGATGCCCGGACCTCGGCCCGGAATCAAACCCTCTCCGGGAGCGCCGGGGACACATTCCCCGGTCATGAAGCCCGCGCCTTCAAAACAAGAACGTGGCATCATACCCGGAGACAGGGACACCGTTCCCTCCCGTCCCCCTTCCCCTCATATTCCTTCGCCCCCTCCTTCACCGGAACAGCGCGGAGACGGCAGGGAACGTCCTCCTTCATCCCTGAAACCGTATCCCGGGGAACCATCTGTGAGGGAAAAGCTCTTTGACAAAAAAATAATCGGCGACATTGCAAAGAGAGAAACCGAAAAACTGCAGGAAAAAGAAATCAGGGACACGGCTATTACATTCGATACCAAGGAATATAAGTTCCTGATCTATAACAGGCGACTGAAAGAACGCATCGAGAGCATCTGGATATACCCTCCCGATGCCGCAGCGCGAGGAATTTACGGAGACCTCAGGATCCGCTTTACGATCAGGAAAAACGGACAGCTTGGGGCGGTTGAGATTACAAGGACGTCTGGCCACAAAAACCTTGACGATGCCGCAATTAAGGCGTTGAGGGACGGAGCTCCATATTGGCCGCTGCCGGCAGAATGGGGCATGGACGCATATACAATAGAAGGCCACTTTATTTATACTATATACGGTTACTACATACGATAGCGCTTTGCTTTGAACCTTTTTGAACTCTACAATGAGACCGAGACTGTATTTGAAAGTCGGGGATGTCGTCAGGCATACCCGCTACAGCACATGGGGCGATGGAGAAGTCATAGAAGAACGTCATTCAACGCTTCCGGGCGGCTTCTGCCTTGTGAGAGTACTGTTTGAAGACGGTGTTGAAAGATCCTTTATTAACGACCTGAACAACGAATGCTGCTGCTATTATTCCGGCCTGAGAGTCTGCGAAATTTAAGATTTAGGTTAAGTTTGTTCTGTAACACTACATAATAAAAGAATTTTCTTGACAAAATAATCTCTTGATGGTTTAATTTTTAACATGGGCCCTTACACGTGTCTTATTGAGAGAGAGACACCTGCCATTTTAGTCGTGGATGATATGGAATCGAATCTCGAGCTGATGGAGGCGATTTTTCTCAAAGAGGGATTCAGAGTTTACAGCGCTCTGGGAGCAACTGAAGCGATTAATATTTTCAGGAAACAGCCCGTTGATCTCGCGGTGCTCGATGTGATGATGCCGGGTATCGACGGCTTCGAACTCTGCACCAGAATCAAGGACATATCAGGCAAACACTTTTTCCCTGTTATCCTCCTGACCGCGCTCTCGGACAGAACCAGCAGAATAAAGGGCCTTGAATGCGGCGCTGACGATTTCATCAGCAAGCCTTTTGATACATCAGAACTGCTGCTCAAAATCAAATCTCTCCTGAAACTCAAGACCCTTCAGGAAGAACTTGACCACTCAGAAAACATCATCCTGACCATGGCAGTGGCAATGGAAGCAAGAGATCCATATACAAAAGGGCATTCAACACGGGTCAGCAAGCTGTCGGTGGAGTTCTTATCCTTTCTGGGGCTTTCCCAGGAGGACAAGGCGGAAATGAAAAAAGCCGGAATCCTTCACGATATAGGAAAAATCTGCCTGAGTCAGTCTCTGCTCCGCAAGCCCGGCCCCCTCACAAAAGAAGAGGTCGAAATGATCAAGACCCATGCCCTGCTTGGTGAAGATATCTGCCGTCCTCTCGTCTCAATGAGAAGGATACTCCCTGCCATCCGGTACCACCATGAGCGCTGGGATGGCACAGGATTTCCTGACAGGCTTGCCGGCCATGACATTCCGGTCATGGCAAGGATACTCTCGATTGTCGATTCCTTTGATGCGATGGTATCGGTACGTCCATATCGGGATCGCAGATCCGTGAAGGAAACCCTCGAGATAATGAGCGCAGAGCGATACTCCGGCCAGTGGGACTCTGAGCTTCTCGGGTATTTTCTTGACATGATGTACCGTCTCTCAGCGAAGGATTACAGGATAGATGCTTAAATTAGCAATTGCAGGCGGAAATATCGGAGCCAGCGCACTGATTTCCCTTCTCAGGGGAGATACGAGCACCGATCTCATCGGTCTCTATGAAAAGAAACTTGACTCACCCGGTGTAATACTCGCCAGAAAATGGAATATTCCGGTCTTCGAGGAAATTCAGTTACTTTGCAATGCACACCCGGAAATGGTCATCAATGTTGCCGGAGACACAAAAATCAGCAATGAGATCAGAACACTGTCCGGCAACAGAATTGAGGTGATAGAAGGAGTCGGCGCCAGGCTCCTCTGGGAAATCATCGAGAAGCAGAAGCGTGCAAAGCTCGAAGCGTTCAAGGCTATCGAAAACCAGAAGACCGTCTCAGCCCTTCTGTCAAAGATTCCCGTAACATCCCCGGCCAGCGAATTATTCGAACTCATCCTTGACAAGGCGCTCGAACTGACCGAATCGCCTGCCGGCAGTCTTGCCCTGATTGAAAATCACGAAATGAACTTTGTGGTCTCAAAGGGGTTGAGCAAGCGGTTCACAGAAAATACATCGTGGAGCGTAATCCCCGGCGGACTGACCGATATCATTATCCAGAACAGGGAGATTATGGCGATCAGCGACACCCTGAAGGTCGATTATACCAGAAACAATCCTGCGCTTCTCACTGAGAAGATCAGAGCGCTGCTTGCCTGTCCCGTGCTATTGCGGGATCAGGTTATCGGAATCTTTTATATTGATGATTTCAAGCCGAGGCAGTTTTCCGAGCGACAGAAGGCATCCCTGAATCTCATGGCCGGCATCATGAGCGTCTGCATCGACAGGATTGCACTGGCAAGACAGGCAGAAGATTCCAAGCTTGAGTCATTCAATCTGATGGAAGCCTCAAACGACATGGTCATCATGACAGATCCTTCAGGCATTATCACCGTGTTCAACGACAGGGCAACTGCACTTCTCGGGTATTCCGAGCAGTACCTGAAAGGCAGGGATATCAGCCTCCTGCTGAAAGAAACCCTCCTGAAGGAAATCAGGGAAAAGCTTGAAAAACAGGTTGAACTCATCGACCAGGAAGCCACCCTCCTCGGGTCCGGGGGCCGTACACTCGAGGTGAAGCTGAACGCCCTCTCCCTGAAGGACTCAAAAGGAAAGATTTCGGGCTTTATTTTTATATCCAGGAGCCTGAAGGAAGAAAAAGACCTCAAGGAGCTACTGAAAGAGAAGTCCAGAGAGCTGGAAAACCTGAAGCAGAACCTCGAAAAAAAGGTGCTTGAGAGAACAGAAGAACTGGAAAAGACAAACAGGGAGCTTGAATATGCGAACCAGCTGAAAGGCAGGTTCATCGCAAACATGAGCCACGAACTGAGAACGCCCCTGAATTCCGTGCTTGGATTTTCAGACGTGCTGCTCGACAGGACTTTCGGGAATCTGACGGAGAATCAGGAACGGTACATAAAAAACATCTATACCTCCGGAAAACATCTGCTCGAACTGATCAATAATGTCCTTGACATCGCAAAAATAGAGTCAGGCAAATATGAAATGGTCTATGAAACATTCCTCGTCGACGAAGTCATCGGCGATGTCATCAATGTCATGAAATCACTCGCAGAGGATAAGTTCATCGAAATCTTTGTCTCGATCGGTGAAGGTATCAGCACGCTCACGGCAGACAGGGTAAAACTGAAGCAGATCCTTTACAACCTCCTCTCGAATGCAATAAAGTTTACGCCTGAAGGCGGCATGGTGAAAATCGATGTCATGAAGGAAGAATCTGCGGACAAACTGAACGCAGGTGCCGCACCCGGCATTGAGTTCATTAGGTTTTCCGTGCAGGATACCGGCATCGGCATCGGCCCTGAAGACAAGGAAAGGATATTTGACGAGTTCGAACAGGCCAGCACGTCATTAGCAAAAAAATACGGCGGGGTAGGGCTCGGTCTCGCCCTCACGAAAAAGCTGGTGGAGCTGCATGGAGGGGCAATCGCCGTTGAGAGCAACCTTGGAGAGGGAAGCATGTTCTCTTTCTGGATTCCGGTCACCTCCCCTGTGCCTGAAATAACGGAAACAGAGAACCTGGAAGCAGTCAGCCTGAATTTTCCGTGGATGAAAGACGAAGCGCCTCTCATTCTCATTGTTGAGGATGACCTGTCCACCTCAGAGCTCCTTACCCTGCATCTGACCCAATCAGGATATAAAGTCGCCCACGCCTTCAACGGTGAAGAAGCGCTGGAAAAGGCAAGAAAGCTCCAGCCGTTTGCCATCACACTGGACGTCCTCCTCCCGAAAAAAGACGGATGGGAAGTGCTGCAGGAACTGAAGACCGACCAGACGACATCGCATATTCCTGTCATCATTCACTCCATTGTTGACAACAAAGACCTTGCCTTTGCTCTTGGCGCAACTGACTACCTCCTTAAACCGCTTGATAAGGAAGCCATGCTCTCGAAACTCGAGGAAATCACCATTGCAAAAGGCAAACGCGTCCTGCCTGTATCCCTTCTCATCATTGAATCAGAGGATGAGGTGACGAACACCCTGAAGGAGATTTTTGAACCGCAGGGCTTTCTCATGTATACCGCTCCCACCGGGAAAAGGGGGATAGAACTCGCATCCGCGCTCAGGCCGGGAGCGATTCTGCTGAATTTCACCCTTCCGGACATGCTCAGTTATGATGTCATTAAGGAGATCAAGGAAAATCCGTCGACAAAGGACATCCCGATCTTCATACTCACCGAAAGGGATATTTCGGTCGAGGACAGACTGTCTCTTGTCGGAAAGATCGAACGGATCGTTCAGAAATACGCGTTTGATACCAAGGAACTGGTCGGGCATATTAAGGAGCTTGAGATCCTTTACCCCCGCCGGGCAGGGCTCATCGATGACCTCACAGGGGTATTCAGCCACCGGTATTTTCAGATCAGGCTCGCGCAGGAAGTCGAGAGGGCAACACGGTATAAAATCCCCCTGAACCTTCTGCTGCTCGATCTGGATTCATTCAGCCAGTATGTAGCACGTCATGGAGAATACTACGGCAATATCACCCTGAAAAAGGTTGCCGACCTCATACGGAAAAACATACGGGGATCGGATGTGGTCGTCCGCTACGGGGGAGACTCTTTTGCGATCATACTGCCGAATACCGTAATTTCATCAGCTCTCTCGATGAGCAACAGGTTCAATGCGATTATCAAGAATTATCCTTTCATCTATGAGAATTCACAACCAAAGGGACATATCACGGCCAGCATTGGCCTTACCTTTCTTGACGGTCAGACAACAGAGGAATTTATCTTGTGCGCTGAGAAAGCCCTGGCCCGTGCGTTCAACAAAGGGGGAGACAGGGTAGAAGTGTACTCCAAGGAACAGTATGAAAAGGAAGAAGTCGAGCAGTACTGAGTCCTTCTATGTTGCGGTTGAAAGTCCTGTTGGCACACTGTATCTGCTCTTTACAGAAAATACCCTCAGGGGCATTGAATTCAGAAGACCGAATGAAATGCTCCGCAGAAGCGATGCCCCCGCATCCATCATAAGGGAACTCAGGGAATATTTTGCACACGGCAGGCAGAATTTCACACAGAAGATATCCCTTACAAAAGGCTCGGATTTTGACCGCAACGTCTGGCTGGCGCTCCGGGAGATCCCCTACGGAGAGACAAGAACCTATAAATGGCTGGCCGAACAGATAGGCAAGCCGAATGCCTTCAGGGCAGTTGGGCAATCCCTCGGCAGAAACCCGCTTCCCATCATACTCCCCTGCCACCGCGTCATCGAATCCGATGGATCACTCGGGGGTTATTCAGCAGGCACCGACATAAAAAGGCGGCTGCTTGATATTGAATACTATATTAAACTCACAAAGGAAGTTTAGCGCAAAGGGAAAAAACATGCATGAAATCGTGGTGTTCATCACTGCTGCAAAGGAAGAACAAGCAACAAAAATCGCACACGCATTGGTTGAAGCAAGGCTTGCCGGATGCGTTAACATTATCAGCAACATCCGGTCCGTGTACCGCTGGGAAGGCAAAATAGAGAATGATAAAGAAATACTGATGATCGCAAAGACACAGAAAAAGCTTTTCAGGCGGCTTGCAAAAAAGGTGAAAGAGCTCCACAGTTATTCGGTTCCCGAGATCATTGCCATGCCGGTCGTCAGCGGTTCACCGGCTTATCTGAAATGGCTGTCTGAAGTGACCGGCTGAAAGAACCCCTGATGAAAGCCGCTTTTTTCCAGTTTAATCCCCTTTTTGGCAAAAAGGATGACAATCTGCGCAAGGTCTTCTCAGCGGTAAGCGATATGGATGCAGATCTCCTTGTGCTGCCGGAGTTTTTTGCAACCGGGTACCAGTTTATTGCGGAAGACGAGGTGTCGGAGCTCTCCGAGAAGATACCCGGAGGACATACCGTGCAGTTCCTCGCAGAATTGTCGCACTCAAAGAACTGTTACCTTGTTGCCGGTCTCCCGGAGCGGCATGGCGATGCGTTTTTTAACAGTGCGGTGCTCACCGGACCGGACGGGTTTATGGGAGTGTATCGCAAGACCCATCTTTTCTTCGAGGAAAAACGCTTTTTTCAGCCGGGCGATACGGGGTTCCGGGTGTGGGATACCAGGGCAGGCAGAATCGGTGTCATGATATGCTTTGATTGGTTTTTCCCGGAATCAATGAGATCCCTTGCGCTGATGGGAGCCGAGGTGATTGCCCATCCGTCCAACCTGGTACTGCCGTATTGCCCGGACTCCATGCCCGTGAGATGCCTTGAAAACAGAGTGTATGCGATAACAGCCAACAGGATCGGGGAAGAGCAGCGCAAAGAAGGGGTCACCCTGAAATACATCGGTCAGAGCATTATTGCGTCCCCGAATGCGGAGGTGCTGGCGAAGGCGCCGGCAGATCAGGAAATTCTGATGGCAGCAGATATAGACCCCTCTCTTGCAAGGAATAAAGCATTAAACCCTCTCAACGACCTTTTCGATGACCGGCGACCCGAGATGTATGTTTCAGTCAGCATATCCCGCGCCGCCTCTCCGAAAAAAGGGGATTGAGGGAAGTGCCGGCTTTTTTCAGGCTTCGGGGTTGAAATCACCCCTTTTCCCTGCAACTGTCAGAGCGGCAAAGAAAGTTCAGGCCGCTCTCAGAGATACCGTACATATCATCCCTCTTCCAGTACCGCCAGAATATGTTGCAGGGGTTGACGCAGCGTTTCACGGAGACAATATCGTCGCGGTCACCTGCCTTTATACCTATCCTGAGCTCTCTCCTGTCGCGGAGACATTTGCAGTGCAGAAAGTGGCGTTCCCTTATATCCCGGGATTTCTGTCATTCAGGGAAGGCCCTGCGCTCATTGCATCCATAAGGAAATTGAAGGTTATTCCTGACGTAATCCTTTATGATGGTCAGGGGATCGCGCATCCGGAACGGTTCGGCCTTGCTTCCCATGCAGGGGTGCTCCTTGATATCCCTGCGATCGGATGCGCAAAGTCGAGGCTGATCGGTACATATCAGGAACCCGGGGTCCAGAAAGGCCAGTGGTCTGCGCTGTACCATGACGGAAATGTCGTAGGCGCCGTCCTGAGAACGAGAGAACGCACACGGCCGGTCTTTGTCTCTCCCGGACACAGGATTGATATAAAGGATTCCGTAAAGATCGTGCTCGGATGCACGATAAAATATAGAATTCCTGAACCTCTCAGGAGGGCGGATCTCCTGTCCAGGCTCCTGAAAAAAGAAAAATTCGGGTGAGCATTCTCTTCTGATGCGGAACAAAGTCTCAGCAGGTCAGGTGAAATGCCGCGATCACCGTCTTATCCGTCTGAAGGGTGTTAAACAGCTCAGCAGCCTTGTCAGTCTTTTGCACAAACACCTCGATATCCCGGGACTCGAGGTAGTCGCGTGTTTCCTTCGGTACCTTCATCAGCCCGTGTGCACCGGTGCCGATCAGGAGAACCTGCGGTCGTGCGGCAAGCACCTCTTGCAGGTCGGCAACCTCAAGCATATGCCCGGTCTTCCTCCACCACGACGCATCAACCCTGCCGGGATAGATGATCAGATCAGAAGTATATGTTGTGCCACCTATACTCATCCTGCCAAAAGAGTAATGCTCGATTTTCACTTCACACCGCCCTTCATGTTGCTCCACGATGAATAAGGCAACGGTTGATATGCATTGTTTTTTATTGTTTGTGCATGATATCAGGCATATCGTCACATGCACTATTATTATAATAAAGAAACCATGGGATGCGCAGAGTGGAAAGAGACTCTGCCAGCAGGAATACTGACACCGTGAAAAGAAAATACGACCAGACCGGCAGGGAATCAGGGGTTCATGGGCCGCAGTGGGAGATACTCCACGGGGGCTATTTTTCCGACCCCGCGGTCGCGGCTCCCTTTCTGGAGAGCGTGCAGCAGGCAATCGTTCTCTCAGGGCCTGAGGTCATTGTTGACCTCGGTGGTGGAACAGGATTCATGCTCCGCGAACTGCTGAAACACCGTTCAGCAGCCGGGCTGCATCTGGTAAATCTTGATATTTCACAAAAGCAGCTCGACATGACAGGCGAACATCGCATCGTGACAGTGAGGAAATCTATCAATGAGTTCCGAAGGGAAGATGCGGAGCGGGCTGAGAAGCGATTCCTTTTTATCATGCGTTCTGCGCTGCACTACTTTGGCCGTGACGGGATGATGCCGGCATTGCGTCATCTGCGCGCTCAGATGAAACGCGGCGAGTTTTTTGTGCATCAGACAGCCTGCCTCACCCGCGGCAGGGAGGCCCGGTGTCTGAACCGTCTTTATGACTGTATGGACTCACAAAAATGGTACCCGACCTGCACATACCTTGCCGCATGCCTGAAAAAAACAGGATGGCAAATACGGTCTGTGATTCCTGCGCCACCCCTTCGACTGACGTCTCGGGATCTCGCACGACGCTACAACCTCGGGAGACAGCATCTCGCGGAGATCCGCACAATCTTCCGCACGCATTCTGAAAACCTTGCAGACATCTTCAGAAACACTCCTGAGGGGTTCGAGGCCCTGCTGCATTACCGGATTTTTACCTGTATTGCCGAATAGGACATGCGCCTTCACGCAAGAAGCAGGCGTTGACAGTTATTCCCAATGTCTATAGAGTATATATTGCATAGAGGCGTCAGGGGACATGCCTTTTCACCGGGGAAGCAGGGATATGACGGACGAGGATAAGACAAAAGCGCAGCTGAAAGAAGAAATAACCGGATTGCGCCGGCAGATCGCTGAAATTGAAGAATCCTCAGCCGGTTGCCGGCAGATGGAAGAGGCCTTCAGAAAAAGCGAAGATCGCTACAAAAAGCTCGTCAATGCGGTTACCACCTATATTTATTCAGTTGAGATAAGAGAAAAGCGGGCCGTCTCCACCTGGCACAGCATAGGATGCATTGCAGTGACAGGGTACTACCCAGAAGATTATGCAGCAAATCCCTTTTTGTGGCACTCAATGATACACCCCGACGACAGGGGTATGGTCGAAACAGCAATCAGGCAGGTGTTGCAGGGGCAGTCAATCCCACCTATCGAACACCGGATAATACGGAGGGACGGCACCCTTGTCTGGATCAGGGATACGATGGTGCCCTACTATGACGACAACAACAGTCTGGTCAGGTATGACGGGCTGATCGAAAACATATCAGACCGCAAGCAGGCAGAAAAAGCCCTTCGTGAAAGCGAAGAGAAGTTCCGGAACATGGCACAAACCGCAGTCGATGCGTTTATTCTGGCTGACCGAAGCGGCAAAATCATCTTCTGGAACAAAAGTGCAGAACGGATCTTTGGCTATCCCGAGGAAGAAATACTCGAAATGCCGCTTACCGTACTGATGCCCGAACAATTCCGTGAGGCACATCTGAAGGGAATCGAACGTGTACATGCAACAGGTGAATCGAAATATTTCGGAAAAATCACCGAGATGCAGGGCCTGAGAAAAGACGGGAACACTTTTCCCATAGAGCTTTCCGTTGCCATGTGGAAAATAGGAGAGCGCACGTTCTATTCCGGTATTATCCGTGACATTACCAAACGGAAACAGCTGGAAAAAGATCTGGAAAGAATCGCAACTACAGACAGGCTGACCCAAACATTCAACAGGACAAAATTTCATGAAGTAATGCAGAGGGAACTGGAGAGAACAAAACGGTATAATCATCCCCTGTCCATGATCATGTTCGACATCGACCATTTCAAAAAGGTGAATGATACCCATGGACATGCGGTCGGCGACTATGTCCTCCAGACACTGACGCAGATAGTGAAAGCAAATCTGCGGGAAATAGACTACCTCGTGCGATGGGGGGGCGAGGAGTTTATGATTATCGCTCCGGATACCGATATAAAAAGGGCTGACGTGCTCGCAGAGAGGATACGGAAGGCCACGGAAACCCACCAGTTCGATCATGTAGGCAGGGTCACAATCAGTTTGGGAGTAACACAGCTCCGCAGTGATGATACTGAGGACAGCTTTATTCAACGTGTCGATGATGCAATGTATCAGGCAAAGCAAAAGGGCAGAAACAGGGTGGAGACCTCAAAGCAATAATCAATGGTCGTTCCACGGGGTGTCTTCCTGCTGCTGCGTCACCTTTCTCTCATGATAACCGCTCCATGCAGGCATATCCCCGGGATTTTGACTCCTGCAAGGATTTTATGATAGTCTAAAAGACTTGCGGCATCCCGATTTTTCACCTTTTCTCCATGGGAGTGCATAGGGTTCTGGTGTCCCTCCCGGACTTCAAATCCGGTGTTGCCTGTTACAAACGGGCAGGGTGGGTTCGATTCCCACACGCTCCCGCCATTATCCCATTGATTTTAAAGGATTTATTTAAAAAAAATAGGCCTAAAAAACCGTCAACAGACCGTCAACAGAAACATTAAATAAGATTTAATTCTTATTTCGTCGTTCTCACTCAAACAGAGTCATTAGAAATATTCAATCATTACTGTCCGGTAAAAAAAGAGCCCCTTGTATAGGGACTGCCTCACTTATTTTCAATCTGTCAGGCTTCAGTGAGAGAATATCGATAAGAGCTTTCCTCTCAAAGAGCATTTCCCGAATAACACGACTCAGTTGGAGCAATGAAAACCTGTACTTAGTCTGGTACTTGATATAGGTTAGAAGCAAATAATAGCACTTGGCAGCCCAGATTTGAGTCATCACCGCGTTCTTGCTGGTTCCAAGAAACGACTTGATTTTCAGGTTCTGTTTAATCCATTTGAAAAACAATTCAATCTGCCAACGGGATTTATAAACCTGGGCAATCGTTGTTGCAGCAAGCTTGAAATTGTTCGTAAGGAACGTCAGCATCTTTTGCCTCTCTTCATCATAGTACCTGATAAGCCTGAGGTCTTTGGAATATTTAGATTTTGTTAGTACTCCCTGAAGACAAATACGCTCATCACTTAAGACCTTTTTGCTGGTAACCGGATGCTGTCCGGCAATAGGGGGAAAGTATTGTCTTTGGCTACCCGAACATCATGCCTCTTGCCGTCAGTAACGGTCATAAACGTCGGCAGTGCTCCGGAGTGGTCATAGAGACAATGCAGCTTAATCGCTCCTTTGGTCCTCCTGAACTTCGCCCAAGGAAAAACTGATAAACATAAATCTATGGTTGATACATCGATTGTATACAGCGGATTCTTGAACCTAAACTTATGCTTCGGTGTCAGGTTCTTACAACGAGCCAAGAGATGATAAAACAGCCCTTCAAATATCCGATAGTCTCTTTTTGCATTTGCATCGCAGAGTGTGCTCTTGTATATTCCGGTTATGCCCAGATGATACCACCGTGCAGCATGAGCTGATAACCCTGTTACGATATCCCGAAGGCTATCTTTTTGTTTGATCTGCGAATATAGTATTGCCATAAATTGTTGCCATGTTGTGAATGTCTTCACGTATCGATCTCCATGGTACTGTTCTACTGCTTTGTCAAATTGATATCCCTGTTGCCTCATAATAAAATGTTACCGAAGGATCGCTGACTCAGCGAGAGATTTTGTAGCATAGAGGAAGATTTTTTTCAGTTTATCTTCCAATGCCTTTCTCAGATGAAATGGGTTCAGGTT